>JAGHUY010000004.1 GCA_018064545.1 Candidatus Apopatosoma intestinale
TACTTCACCGGGGCAGGTATCATTGACATTCCGACCGAGCAGGAGCTTATCCGTCTTATGGATGAAATCCGCGAAGAGAAAGGAAAGATCTCATAATCCGAAACGAGAAAAACGGTGTAATCCCATTTCTGAGATTACACCGTATCCCCCACATCGGAAAAACATCCTTATGTGGCTGTCGCTAATCGGTTTTCCGGCCTGCTTTTTATATATTCACGAGTTTATTAACAAAGTATAACGGAGAATCCGCCCGCAAAAACCGGGTTCGGTCTATCGTCCGTATTCTTCTTTGGCGGTTTGTATGAACGCCATGGCCGCGCGGCTCAGATAGTGGTTTCGTTTATAGCCGATGGACATGGTGCGGACGGCGTTCGGACTTTGCAGGCGATAGTAGACGCAGTCGCGCGCTCCGGCTTTTTGCACCAGAACGTCGGAGACAAACGCGACGCCCATGCCGGCGGAGGTGAGGTTATACGAGGTGATGAGCTGATCCAGCCGGATGCGGGCGTTCGGGGTAAATCCGGCTTCCGCGCAAAGCGTCTGCGCCCGCCGGCACATATCGTTTCCCTGCCGCAGAAGCAGAAATTGCTCCTGCGCGAAAAGAGACAGATCAACGGCGGGCGCGTCGGCATAAGAACCGCTTAAAATGTCCCATGCCTCGACGGCATACGGGCGGATGGCTTCCGACCGATTGATCGGAAACGCCTTGGGAACGGCGAGAAGAACCGATTCCCGGAACAGTTCTTCCGCTTCATAGTATTCCGGATCAAAATCGTGGGCGATCAGCAGATCGATCGTCTCGTTCAAGAGAAGTTCCCGCAGATCGGGGGAGTTGGATTCCGTGAGTTCCACGTCAATGCCGCGGTATTTGTCGGAATAGGCCATCAGAATATCGGGCAGGATAAAGGAGGAAACGAAGTTCTCTCCGCTGACCACGACGTGCCCCGTCCGCAGATCAGCCATGTCGGCGAGTTGCCGTTTCATACTGCTTTCGGTCGCGCGTATCTCCTCCAAAGCCTTGATATAGACTTTGCCCTCCTCCGTCAGACGGAGCGGGGAGGCGGATCGGTCAAAAATCGTGATGCCGAGTTCTTCCTCCGTTTTCTTTACCGCCATGGACAGAGCGGGCTGAGACAGGAACAGGTTTCGTGC
>JAGHUY010000068.1 GCA_018064545.1 Candidatus Apopatosoma intestinale
CAGTTATCTGCGCGGGAAAGAGAGCGTGGTTTTCCCCGATCCGAAAAAAGATTTTATCCGGTATCTCTCGGTCACATACTCCCTGCCGGAATGGATGTGCCTTCATTTCTCGGACGCCTACGGCAAAGCACGTGCCGAACAGATCGCGGAGCAGTCGCTTTCCCATCCGACGATGACGCTTTGCACAAACACCCTGCGCACCACGCGGGAAGCCCTGACAGCCTCCCTGTCGGAAGCCGGTATCGCCTGTGAAAACAGCCGTTCTCCCTACGGCATCGCCTTGAAAAACCACGTTCCGATGGAAAAACTGGCGCCGTTTGACGGTCTGTTTTTCGTGCAGGACGAGGCGTCCCAGCTCGCGGTGGAAGCCATCGGCGCAAAGCCCGGCGAAACCGTGCTGGACTGCTGTGCCTGCCCCGGCGGCAAGAGTTTCGGCATCGCCCTCGGAATGGGAAACGTCGGACGGGTTCTGTCCTACGATCTACACGAAAACAAGTTATCCTTGATTCGCCGCACCGCAGAAAAACTGGGAATCTCCATTCTGGAAATCGGTGTACAGAACGCCGCGGAATTTAACGAAACCATCCCAACCGTAGACCGGCTGCTCTGCGACGTCCCCTGTTCAGGGCTCGGCGTCATTGCCAAAAAACCGGATATCCGGTATAAACAGAAAGAAGACATTCAGAGATTGCCGGCTCTCCAACTGGCCATTCTCGAAAACGCTTCCCGCTACGTGCGTGACGGCGGGGAGATCGTCTACTCCACCTGCACGCTGAATCCGGCCGAAAATACGGAAACGGTGACGGCGTTTCTCTCCCGACATCCGGAGTATGAACTCTGCCCGTTTACGGCCGGGGCTCTCCACTCCGACGGGATGACCGAACTCTTTCCCACCGCCCGGAACGACGGATTCTTTATCGCCAAATTACGAAAGAAAGAACAGAATGGAACGAACAACTGACCTCGCAAGCCTTTCGCTTGCCGAACTGACTGACACGATCGTCTCCCTCGGGGAGCCGAAGTACCGCGCGAAACAGCTTTTTGACTGGATCCTAAAAGGCCGCGGCTTTTCGGAGATGCCCAATCTGCCGAAAGCTCTGATCGCCAAACTCGAAGAAGCCGGTGCCTACGTCGCCGGGCTACGCATGGTGCGAAAACTGGTCTCCTCCGACGGAACGGTGAAATACCTCTTCGAGACCGACGACGGGGAAAAGATCGAAAGCGTCCTGATGCAATACGAACACGGTTACACCGTGTGCATTTCCACCGAAGCCGGGTGCGCCATGGGCTGTCGGTTCTGCGCTTCCACGCTGAACGGACTGTCTCGCCGCCTCGCCCCGTCCGAGATGCTGTTGCAGGTGATCCGCGCCGGAAACGACGCCGGGGTACGGATCGGCGGCATCGTGCTGATGGGGATCGGAGAACCCTTAGATAACTACGATAACGTTCTGAAATTTCTCCGGCTGGTCGGGGCTCCGGAGGGGCTCAATATCGGCTACCGGCACATCTCCCTTTCGACCTGCGGACTGGTGGACAAGATCGACAGACTGGCAGACGAAGACCTGCCAATCACCCTTTCCATCTCCCTCCACGCGGCCGACGACGAGACGCGAAGCGCACTCATGCCGGTCAACAAAAAATGGGGGATCGCCGAACTGCTGTCGGCCTGCTCCCGGTATTTTGAAAAGACCGGTCGGCGGATCTCGTTTGAATACACCCTCGTCGCCGGGAAAAACGACGGCAAGACACAGGCGGAAAAACTGGCAAACGTCCTGCACACCTATTGCCAGAATATGCCTCTGCACGTCAATCTCATCCCGGTCAATCCCGTGACGGAACGCGGTCTTCTGCCCAGTAACCGAGAAGCGGTCGCCGCCTTTGCCTCGATGCTGGAACACCGCCACATCACGGCCACCGTCCGTCGGAAACTCGGGGCGGATATCGACGCTTCCTGCGGGCAGCTTCGCGCGGGAAAGAAATAAGAAAGAAAATCCGAGTACATAGAAAGGTTTGGCTAACTTTATGATATTTCACGGAAACAGTGATATCGGACGCCGCCGGCAGATCAATCAGGACTGCTTCGTCTGTATGCCCATCTGGGGCGGAGAAGCGGTGCTTTTGGTCGTTTGTGACGGCATGGGCGGACACAAAGCGGGCGAGATCGCCAGTCAGAAAGCCATCGCCGCTTTTTGTGACCGCATCGTGGGGAACCCCTGTTTTGAAGAAAATCCGCAGAGAGAACGGGACGCGGTCATGCGGCAGATGGTCATTGCGGCCAACGAGGCCAACCGGTTGGTCTATAAACTCTCTCATGAGCACGAGGAACTCGCCGGCATGGGGACCACGCTTGTCGCGTCCATCGTCTATAACAATATCATGTATACCGTCAACGTGGGGGACAGCCGCGCGTATATCGTCACCAAGCGCGAGGCCATGCAGATCACGCAGGATCACTCTTTTGTCCAGTATCTGATCAAAGAGCACAAACTGACCCCCGAAGAAGCCAAATATTATCCGCAGAAAAACGTGATCACCCGTGCCATCGGCATAGGCGAAAAAGTTGACGTGGACTTTTTCAGTGCCAATCTGGTGAACTGGGGCACCGGGTATCTTCTCCTTTGCAGCGACGGTCTTTCCAACTACATGGAATCGGGCGACATGATCCGGATTCTTTGCAACAAGGATGCCGCCGATCGGGCCGCTCCCAAAGAAGAGGTGATCCGAAAAACGGATCAGCTCATTGCGCTGGCCAACGATCGCGGCGGCGCGGACAACATTACCGCCGTCATTGCCAAGTTCTGAGTGAAAAAGAGGAGAGGATAGCAAAATGAAAACAGATGCATTCAATAAATATATCGGACAGGTCTTTGACAGACGGTATCAGATCATCCGCACGATCGGGATCGGCGGTATGGCCGTCGTGTTCGAGGCGATCGATCTGCAAACCGGAAATCACGTGGCCATCAAAATGCTGAAAGACACGATCGAAAACGATCGGCAGGCCATTTTGCGTTTTATCAACGAATCCCGGGCCATTTCCATGCTCCACCATCAGAATATCGTGAAAATCATTGACGTTTCCGTCGATGGCCCTCACAAATTCATCGTCATGGAGTATATCGAAGGCATCACCCTCCGGGAATACATGAACCATAAAAAGGTCGTGGATTGGAGAGAGGCCGTCGAATTTGCGGAAGGAATTTTGCAGGCACTGGCTCACGCGCACAGCAAGAGCATTGTCCACAGGGACATCAAACCGCAGAACATCATGCTGGTAGAGGGCGGTTACGTCAAAGTGACCGACTTCGGCATTGCCAAGATTCCGAAAGCCGAAACGCTGACCATGGTGGATAAAGCCATCGGCACCGTCTATTATATCAGCCCGGAGCAAGCCCTCGGAAAAAAGATCGACAACCGCAGTGACCTCTATTCTCTCGGTGTGCTGATGTATGAAATGGTGACGGGACAACTACCGTTCAATTCCGAGATCGCCATGGCGGTTTTATATTCTCATATGCACGACATCCCCGCCTCTCCGAAAGAACTCAATCCCTCGATCCCGAGAGGACTGGAACAGATCATCCTCTGTCTGATGGAGAAAAATCCCGAAAAGCGTTATTCCAGCGCCTCTCAGGTCATCCGGCATCTGGAACTGCTCAAAGCCGATCCGACGACCGTTTTCGTACAGACGCGGCCTCCCAGAACGCCCACGGCCGAGCATGACATCAACGGAACCAGAACCCGCCAGGAGCTCTATGCGACCGACCGGATCAACGCGGCCGTCATTTCTCAGGCAAAGCCTCAGCCCGCCACGCGTCCGATGGAGCCCCCGCTCGCCGTTCGCTCTCCCGCCCATACCCCCGTCAGACCGGCGCAGTCGTCCGCTCCGCATACCACCACGACCACCCGTCGCGCGCGCGGTAAAAGAGAGAACGCCTCGTTTGCCGTTGTCATCGTCATCTTCATTCTGTTTTTGGCGCTGGCTCTCGTCGGGCTCGGTTTTCTGTTCGGCATGGCGATTTCGGGAGGGGCTTCTCTGAAAACGATCGGAACCGTTCTTCCTCCCGAGACCTTATCGAAACTGCCGGAGTTCCTCATATGAAAGATACCCTTTCCGGAACCGTTCTTTCCGGAGTGGGCGGTCTCTATGCCGTCCGCCTGCCGGACGGAACGTCCCTTCACTGCCGGGCACGCGGCGTTTTTCGCCATGAAAAAAGCACGGTCCTCGCGGGGGATCGCGTCTTGGTCGCCTATGAAGAGAACAAAAAAGAATCCGGCTACGTCATTGACCGGATTCTCCCCCGCAAAAACGAACTCCCCCGCCCTGCCGTCGCCAATCTGGACGTTCTGCTGATCGCGTTTGCCGTGACAAAGCCCGAGCCCGACCTGCTTCTGATCGACAAATTGACGATTACGGCGCTCTCCCGCGGCATTCGCCCGGTCATTCTGATCACCAAAGCCGATCTGGACCCGGAAAAAGCGCAAGATTATGCGTCCGTCTATCGGAAAGCCGGATTTTCCGTTCTGCTCTCCTCCCGGGACAGCGAGGATGGCGTGATCGGCCTCCGTTCTCTGATCGAAGCCGGAGAAGACGGGCTGACGTATGCCTTTGCCGGAGCATCCGGCGTCGGAAAATCCACGTTTCTCAACCGGATTTTCCCGTCTCTCGAACAGGCCACCGGCGCCATCAGCGAAAAAGTGGCTCGCGGAAAGCATACGACACGCGCCGTTCGTCTGTTTGAGACCGCCGTCGGCGAAACGTCCTGTTATATAGCCGATACCCCGGGTTTTTCCATGCTCGATTTTGTCGCCTATACCGATTGTCCCTGCGAAGAACTGGCACCTCTTTTCCCGGAATTCCGTCCGTTCCTCGGCATCTGCCGTTGGGACGACTGTACGCATACCAAAGAAGACGATTGCGCTGTCCGCGCGGCCTGCGCGGAGGGGCAGATCGCCGAAAGCCGGCACAAGAACTATCGGGTTCTCTATGAAGAACTCCGCGCTATGCCGGAATGGAAACGCAAGCAAAAATAAAACGCCTTCTGCAAATGCGGAAGGCGTTTTGTCATATATAATTTTCGGGAATTCCGTTATCTTACTAACATAATTCTATATGAAAATCTATATTGACCCTTTTGAGCCGGGTAGGCTGGCCTGACAGGCGTAGTCGCTCTTATTTTGCGTAATCCGTCGCGCGACTCTCGCGGATCACATTGACTTTGATCTGACCGGGATATTCCAATTCTTCTTCGATCTTCTTGACAATATCGCGGGCCACGACAACCATTTGTTCGTCGCCAACCTGTTCGGGTTTGACCATAATGCGGATTTCTCGCCCCGCCTGTACCGCGTAAGATTTTTCTACGCCGGCAAAGGAATTGGCAATCTCTTCAAGCCGCTGTAAACGCTTGATGTAACTTTCCAGATCTTCGCGTCTGGCACCGGGTCTCGCCGCCGAAATGGCGTCGGCCGCCTGGACGATCACCGCAACAACGGTCTGCGGCTCCACGTCGCCGTGATGCGCTTCGATCGCATGAATAACGGCTTTGTTTTCTTTGTACTTTTTGGCAATTTCCACACCGAGTTGGATGTGAGAACCCTCGACCTCCTGCGTCAGTGCCTTGCCGATGTCGTGCAGAAGTCCGGCACGTCTCGCAAGCGTGCTGTCCACGCCGAGTTCATTGGCGATCATGCCGCACAGATGCGCGACCTCGATCGAATGCGTCAGCACGTTCTGACCGTAGCTGGTACGGAATTTAAGACGTCCGAGGAAACGGACAAGATCGGGATGAAGCCCGTTGACACCGACCTCAAAGGTGGCCTGTTCGCCGGCCTTTTTGATCACGGCTTCCACGTCGTGGCGAGCTTTATCGACCGTTTCTTCGATTCTCGACGGATGGATGCGGCCGTCGGCGATCAACTTCTCGAGCGTGAGCCGGGCCACTTCGCGGCGGATCGGATCGAAGCAGGAGAGCGTGATGGCTTCCGGCGTATCGTCGATGATCAGATCGACACCGGTAAGAGATTCGATCTTCTGAATGTTCCGGCCTTCGCGACCGATGATACGGCCTTTCATCTCGTCGCTCGGCAGAGGAACGACCGAGACCGTCGCTTCCGAAACGGTATCGGAAGAAAGACGCTGAATGGCCAAAGAAATGATGTTTTTCGCCTTGGTATCTGCTTCTTCTTTTAACTGACTTTCAATTTGCGTAATGCGGATGGCGGCCTCGCGTTTGGCTTCGTCTTCGATCGAAGTGATCAGTTCCGCTTTGGCGGTCTCCGCGGTATAGCCGGAAATTTCTTCTAACTTGCGAAGCTGCGCTTCCTTGGCGGCGTTGATCTCTTCCATGGCCTTTTCGGCATCTTTGATCTTCTTGTCCAACGTCTCACTGCGGCGCTCGTAGTTTTCCAGCTTACGGTCGAGCGCCTCTTCCTTGGAGAGAGCACGGTTTTCAAGCCGGATGATCTCCTGTCTGCGCTCCTTGTTCTCGCGTTCGGCTTCGTTTTTGGATTTCAGGATTTCTTCCTTTGCCTCAACGATCATCTCTTTTCGTTTGGCTTCGCCGTCTTTTTTGGCTTCATCCACGATGCGTTTTGCTTCCGCTTCCGCCGATTTGATCTTGGCTTCCGCAACCGTCTTGCGGATCAGAATGCCCAGCAAAATACCGACTGCCAACGCCAGAACTCCGACAACAATATACCAGATATACTGCAAATTGTACACCTCCTTACATTTCATTTTGAAAGAACACGTGTAGCAATGGATATACTGACCCATTGTTATACACATATATTATAATATAATCCTGAATCTCTGTCAAGGCGAAAACCCCTTTTTATCGGAAATGCCCCCATAAAAAAAGCGAATCGGTTGACAAAAACGGAAATCATGATACAATAGGGATACCATTATATATTGGGAGAAAGCCATGGAACGTTTTGACAGCACCTACTACCGTCGGTTGGCGGATTTCGCCATCAATGCCGGAGAGATCATGATCCGGAACGGCGCGGAAACGCATCGGGTGGAGGATACCATGTCCCGCATTCTGGACACCACCGGCTTTCCGGTGGCCAGCACCTTCGTTCTGCCGACCGGTATCATGCTCACCCTGTCCGATTCGCTCGGAGAAACCTTTTCGTTAAACCGCCGTGTCGCGCCGGGTTCGACCAACCTCAACATGGTGTGCGAGGTCAACCGGATTTCCCGCGCGTTCTGTGCGGGCACTCTCTCTTTGGGGGACGCGGAAAAAGAACTCGGCTCCTTAAAAAACGCGCTTCTGTACTCCCGTTTTCTCAAAATCTTCGGGTGCATGATCGGCTGTGCCGGCTTTGCCGTCGTGTTCGGCGGCGGGCTGACGGAGTTCGGCATCGCGCTGTTCTGCGGCCTGTTTTTGGGGCTGGAAAATTACTTTTTGCGCCCGCTCATCGGAAAACCGTTTATTTCGGATGCACTCGGTGCCGCGATCTCCTCATTTCTCGCCGTTCTGTTCTCCTATTTTCTCGGAACTTTTCTGCCGGGCGTCGGGACGGTTCTCGTGTCATCCGTCATTGCCGGCTG
>JAGHUY010000212.1 GCA_018064545.1 Candidatus Apopatosoma intestinale
TCTGCTGAATTTGTTTGTAGCAAAACTATTCTAACAGAACTCAATCACTTTTTCTATTCTTTTTCCCTTTTCAGTCTCACATCAATTGTAACACTACAAAAGTTGAAGATTTCATTTTTTCTTTTCCTTGACTTTTCGAGCCCCCTCGTGTATAATAAAAGGTAATAAAAGGAAGAATAGGCTGAGGTGCGGTATGGCAACGAAAATGACGCGCAGAGAAGCAAGAGAGAGTGCGATCAAATTGCTTTTCGGATATGATTTCAACGGGGAAGAATCGGCGGAGGCGTTTTATGCTCTCGCGGTCGAGGAGCACGAAATCCCCGTCAACGACTTTGCACACGACCTGTTTTTCGGCGTCTGCGGGCACGCCGCCGAACTGGACGAAAAAATCGCGGCCGGGGCAAACGGATGGAACTTCTCCCGCCTTGCCCGGATGACGCTGGCGATCCTGCGGCTTTGTTCTTACGAACTGCTGTTCACCGACGTGCCGAAGGAGATCGCCATCAACGAGGCCATTGAACTTGCCAAGAGCTATGACAGCGACACGGCTCCCGCATTTGTCAACGGCGTTCTCAATACCATTGCGAGAGAAAAAGAAGTATGAGAATACTCGGAATCGATACCAGTAACTATACGACCTCCGTCGCCGTTCTCGATGAGAACGGCTACCGGGAAGAACGGACGGTTCTGACCGTTAAGGAGGGAGAGCGCGGACTCCGGCAGAGCGACGCGCTTTTTTTGCATATTCAGAATTTGCCCGCGCTGCTTGACAAACTGTCGCCCGGGCGCGTGGATGCCGTGGCGGTAAGCTCCCGTCCGCGGGACGTCGAGGGCTCGTATATGCCGTGCTTTTTAGCCGGTGTGACGGCGGGAAAGACGGCGGCCGCGGCGGCAGACGTTCCTTTTTTTTCGTTTTCTCATCAGGCCGGCCATCTGATGGCGGCACTCAAGAGTTGTGGCGACGAAACCGCACTGGGAAACGAGTTTCTCGCGTTTCACCTCTCCGGCGGCACGACGGAACTGCTCCATGTGACAAGAACGGCGGGAACCGGGTTTGCGGTCGAGCTACTCGGCGCGACCGGGGACATCTCCGCGGGACAACTCGTCGATCGGACGGGTGTGCTTCTCGGTCTGCGATTCCCCTGCGGCGGCGAACTGGAAAAACTCGCGGCCGGAGCCACGAAGATCGTGAAACCTCACGTCTGCGTGCGGGAGGGAAATTGCAACCTGTCCGGCGCGGAAAATAAAATTATACAAATGAATAACACCGGTGAATCCCCTGAAACCATTGCCCGTTTTGCCCTTGACTTCGTTGAAGAGACGGTGCTGGGAATGAGCCGCTACGCGCGGGAAAAGTTCCCATCGCTTCCGATCCTCTACGCCGGCGGCGTGATGCGCAACGCCTATCTCCGCAGTCGGCTTTTGGCTGAACTGCCCGATATATTCTTTGCCGAGACGGCACTCTCGTCCGACAACGCCGTGGGCATCTGCTATCTCGGATGGGAGGCGATGCACGAGTGAGAACGGGCGAACGGCGGATCTTCACCGTCAGCGCGATCAACGAATATCTGAAAATGCGGATGGATACCGACGAGGCCCTGATGCACGTGTGGCTTCGCGGTGAGATTTCCAATTTTGTGAGTCACCGATCCGGGCACTTCTATTTTACGCTCAAAGATGAGACCGGGCGGCTTTCGGCCGTGATGTTCCGCAGTTATGCCGCGGCATTGACGTTCTTGCCGGAAAACGGGATGAAAGTCATCGTCGGCGGCCGCATCTCGGTCTTTGTGCGCGACGGCCAATATCAACTGTACGCGGACAGCATGGAGCCGGACGGCATCGGTGCGCTAACTGTCGCGTATGAACAACTCAATGCCAAGTTGGAGGGCGAAGGGCTCTTCCGGGAGGAACGAAAAAGACCGCTCCCGGCAGTTCCGACGCGCGTCGGCGTGATCACGTCTCCGACGGGCGCTGCCGTGCGGGACATCATCGACGTCACCGGCAGGCGGTTTCCGCTCTGCGAGGTGATCCTCTATCCCTCGCTGGTGCAGGGAGAAGAAGCGGCCCCGAACCTGATCGCGGGTCTGCGCTATTTCAATGAGAAAAAGAATGTGGACGTCATCATTCTCGGACGCGGCGGTGGGTCGCTCGAAGATTTATGGGCGTTCAATAGCGAAGCCCTCGTCCGCGCGGTGGCGGCCTCCGGCATTCCCGTGATCTCCGCCGTCGGACACGAGACGGATTTCACGCTCTGCGACTTTGCCGCGGACAGGCGTGCGCCCACCCCGTCGGCGGCGGCGGAACTGGCCGTGCCGGATGCGTGGGAGCTTCGCGGTGCGCTTAGGAGCACCGGCAGACGGCTCGCGTTTGCCGAGAATCAGAAACTGACGCGCTTGCGGGAGACGCTCGCCCGTCTCGGGAAAAGCCGGGTTTTGACAAGCCCGCAGAACTTTCTTGACGACCGGCGGCTCGCGCTCGACGCCTTGTCTGATAAATTATACAGTCGTATTACTATGGTCGAGGAACGGAAAAAAGCCGCGCTGGCAGGGGTTTCTGCCAAACTGTCGGCACTGGACCCGCTGGCCGTTCTGTCCCGCGGATACGGAGCTGTGTTCGACGCGGACGGTCGGGTGATCCGCAGTGTCGGTCAGGTGGAGAAGGGCATGGCTCTTTTACTCTCGCTGTCCGACGGGTCGGTGAGAGCCACCGTGGATGACGTTACGCCAAAGGAGAAATCATAAAATGGAAAAGAAGAAACAGACGTTTGAAGAGGCACTGGCTCGCCTCGACGAGATCGTCCGTCAGATGGAGACGGGAAGTGCCAGACTCGACGAGTCTCTCGCCCTGTTTGAAGAGGGTGTGGGACTGGTCAAATTCTGCACGGGGGAACTCGACCGCGCGGAACAGAACGTGAAAATCGTACAGCAGGGGGAACACGGCGAACCTACGGAAAAACCGTTTGCCAAACCGGAATAAAAAGGAGATCGTATGGACATCCAGACTGCTTTACTCGAAAA
>JAGHUY010000028.1 GCA_018064545.1 Candidatus Apopatosoma intestinale
GTCTTTCAACTGATCGATCTGAAAGTCGGGCCGACGAAGGACGACTATATGATGCTCGACTGGCTTGCGACAAGCGGTCTTCGCTATATCGTGATCGCCACAAAGGCCGATAAACTCAATAAGACAGACCGCACCGCCAATCTCGCCGCTCTTGAAAATCACCCGTATCTCGCCCCGCCGTATGCGCCGGAAAAGATCCGCGTGATTCCGTTTTCGGCGCAGACCGGAGAGGGAAAACAGGAGGTTTTATCCGTTCTGGAAAGTATTTTGAAAAAATAGGAGAAGAGAGATGTACGATACCATTATCCGATACCTGCTGCTCATTCCCTCCGTTTTGATCGCACTGACGTTTCATGAATATGCGCACGGATACGTCTCTTATAAATTCGGCGATCCGACGGCCAAAAACCTCGGTCGGCTGACACTCAACCCGATCAAGCACCTCGATCTGCTCGGCACACTCTGCATGGTCGTTTGCGGTATCGGCTGGGCGAAACCCGTGCCGGTCAATGCCAGATATTATAAGAATCCGCGCGTCGGCATGGCACTTACGGCCATGGCGGGTCCCGTCATGAATCTGCTTCTCGGATTCATCGGCACTCTTATTGCGGAACTGATCCTGCTGATCCCCGTTCCGGAGGACAACGAGATGCTTATCAAAGCGGTGATGATCGGCTTCGCTTTCTTTCAGAATTTTTCCTATCTGAACATTGGTCTTGCCGTGTTCAATATGATCCCCATTCCGCCGTTTGACGGCTCCCGATTCGCTTTTATCTTTCTGCCGACCAAATGGTATTTCGGCATTATGAAATATGAACAGATCACGAAAATTATCCTGATCGTTTTGCTGGCGCTCGGGGCGTTTACCGGTGTGATCAGCATGGTGTCCGGTTGGATCTACGGCGGATTTATCCGTTTTTGGAGTTTGATTTTCGGGTATTAAGGACATACTATATGGAACAACTTGTTTTTAAGACGGAAATATACGAAGGTCCGCTTGATCTGCTTCTTGCGCTGATTGCCAAGAACAAAATGAGCATCTTCGATATCCATATCGCGCTGATTTTCGAGCAGTATATGGACCATCTGCGGCAGATGGAACAACTGGATATGGAGATCGCCGGGGAATTTATCACCATGGCAAGCGAACTGATGCTGATCAAGAGCAAAATGCTCCTGCCGAAACAGGAAGAAGACCCGCGTGAGGAACTCGTTCAGCAGTTGATGGAATACCAGACTGCCAAGCGTGTGGCCGGTTGGCTTTCAGACCGCGAAGCGGAATTCGGCGGTCGGTTTGAAAAGGACACCGACGACATCAAGCCGGACAAGCACGTGCTGGACTTTTTGGAATCGGCCGTGCTCAGCCGCGCTATGCAGCATCTTCTTCTGCGGCTGTCAGAGGAGGAACGGGTAGAAAAAGAACGCCCGAACACCATTGCGCCGATTATCAAGAAAAAGATCGTTCCCGTTCAAGGACGGATCGTGCATATTCTCCGTTTGATGGCGCGGAAAAAGAGCGTACACATCGATGAAATCCTGGAAAATGTGAGAAGCCGTAGTGAACTGGTCGCCACGTTTTACGCTCTTCTCGAACTGGTTCGCGTCGGACGGATCGAGCCGTTCCGCGCACCGGACGATGAGACGGGTTCCAATATCATTCTGACCTTATATACCGGAAAAATCGAGCATAGCGAAACGAAAGAGGAGGTGCCCGCATGACGGATGAAACCGTACTCGACGATAAAAAGATTCTGACGCACGACGAGATCAAACGGATCACGGAAGCCGTGTTGTTTGCGGCAGGCCATCCGGTCACCTTTGAAAAACTGGGGGAAGTGATGGAACTCCCGGCTGACGACGTGCGTGCCGTGATCGAGGAGTACCGCGCGGAATACGACGCGTCGTTTCCCCGCGGCATCCAACTCCTGATCCTCGGCAATGCCTGTCAACTGGTCACCAAGGAAGTGTTCGGGGAGTATATCAAATCGGCACTCGGCATCCGGGACGGAGGCAATCTGTCCAAAGCGTCGCTGGAAACGCTGGCCGTCATCGCCTATAACCAGCCGATCACCCGCGCCTATATCGAACAGGTGCGCGGTGTGGACAGTTCATATTCCGTCGGTGTTCTGCTGGAACGCGAACTGATCGAGGAAAAAGGACGTATGGACGTGCCCGGCCGCCCGCGTCTTTACGGGACGACCGAAGCGTTTCTTCGTGTGTTCGGCCTCTCGTCGCTCGACGAACTGCCGCCGCTCGACTTCTCCGAGGGCGAAACTCTATGACGTGGCTTTGGATTCTTCTCGGCATTCTCGGCTTTTTCGCGTTTCTTCTGTTTCTCCCGGCCACCTTGCAGATCCGCGCCCGATTGGGCGGGGAAAATGACAACGGAGCGAACAAAGCGGATCGGAAAAACGGTGTTTTCCTTTTTCTCCGCGTCCTGTTCGTGAAGATCAAGTTATATCCGGGAAAACCGCGCGTCAGCGTCCGGTCACAGAAAAAGAAAGAAAAGAAAACCGCGAAGAAAGCGCAAAAAAAAGCGCAGAAACAGGCTGACGGCGCACAGAAAGAAAAACCCGGCGTGGTGGAACTGATCCGGTTGGTGATCGGGCTTACCAAAAAACTGACCGAACTGCTCGCAAGACACCTGAGAATCACGCTGAAACGGTATCGGGTCGTTGTTTCCACCGACGATGCCGCAAAGACCGCGCTTCTGTACGGCGGCGTTTCCCAGGCGACGTCCTATCTTTTCCTGTTCCTGGAAGAGGAGGCTGATTTTCACATTCCCGAAAAGTCGGATGTGGACGTCAGAGCCGACTTTACGGCAGGGCATACGACAGCGGAGATCGCACTCGACTTTCGCCTGTTTGTCTGGCAGCTCTTTTCCATTCTGCTTGGCGTGGCAATGGAATTTGTCCGTCGGAAAGCGGAGAATAAGGCGACTGAATAACGATTAAAAAACCAATGAAAAATAAACTAAAATGACTTGATGTCGGAAAGGCGGATTCTCATGGAAGAAAAGAAAACAAATCCCGGTACGGAGGAAAACAAGATCAGTTCTCT
>JAGHUY010000176.1 GCA_018064545.1 Candidatus Apopatosoma intestinale
GAAGAGTGGGAATCCAAAGGGGTTCGCACGGTGACGGGAGACGGCTATCTCGATGATCTGAACGAAGACCTGCTTCTGAAATCTCCCGGAATCCGTCCGGACGTTTCTGAAATCGCCGATGCTGTCGGGCGCGGGGCTGTCTTAGAGAGTGAAATCGGACTGTTCTGCCGTCTTTGTCCCTGTCCGATCTACGCGGTGACGGGAAGCGACGGCAAAACCACGACCACCACGCTGATTTCGCGTTTTTTGGAAGAAGAACGGAAAAACACCGACCGTCGCGTTTTCCTCGGCGGCAATATCGGCACACCTCTTCTTTGCCGCATAGAAGAAGTAGGGGAAAATGATGCGGCCGTTCTGGAACTTTCCAGTTTCCAACTGATGACCATGACGGGTTTTTCTCCCCACGCGGCCGTGATCACCAACGTGACGCCGAATCACCTGAACTGGCATACCGATATGGCGGAATATACGGCGGCAAAACAGAATATATACCGTTTTCAGCGCGGCGGACGACTCGTCGTCAATGACGGAAACACCGTGACGCGGGCTTTTTCAAGCCCGAATGCCGAAACGTGGCGGTTTTCTTTCCGTGGGAAAACGACCGCGCCGTGCGTATATTGTGAAAACGAAACCATCCGTTGTTTTGACGGAGACCGGGATGAGACGATTCTCGCCCGTTCGGACATTCTGCTTCGCGGTGACCACAATGTGGAAAACTATATGGCGGCCATCGCGGCGACCTATGGGGAAATATCGCGGGACACGGTCGTGTCGGTGGCACGGTCTTTTGCCGGCGTTCCGCACCGTTGCGAGTTTCTCCGAGAAAAAGACGGGATCAAGTTTTATAACAGTTCCATTGACAGCAGTCCCACGCGGACAATGGCGGCTCTTTCTGTTTTTTCTGAACCGCTCGTTGTGCTCTGCGGCGGGTACGATAAAAAAATCCCGCTCGAACCGATGATCCCGCTCCTCGCCGAGAAAGCCAAAACTGTCGTGACAACGGGACAGACCGGGAGATCCATCGAAAAACTGCTTCGTGATGCGGGGTATTCTTCCGTTTCGTATGTTTCCGATTTTGATGACGCCGTTATGAAGGCGTTTGCCTGCGCAAAACCGGGAGACAGCGTTCTTCTTTCACCGGCGGCGGCCAGTTTTGACGCTTTTCGGAATTTTGAGGAACGCGGCAATCATTTCCGTGATTTAATCATGGCTTTATAAAAGGAGAAAAGCATGGATTTTTCAAACGATTTACTGATTCTTGCCTCGGAGGCGGAAACGGCGCTTGCTCCCGTTTTTGCCGAGATTGATCGGATAGCCTCGGTCAATACGGAACGTGTTTTGCGTTCTTTTGCCGCTCACCGTGTCTCGGAGGCACTGTTTGCCGGTTCGACCGGTTACGGCTACGGCGATAACGGCAGAGATACGCTGGATGCGAGCTATGCCGACGTTTTCGGCGCGGAAGCCGCCATTGTCCGTCCGCATATCGTCAATGGGACGCACGCGCTGACCATCGGCCTTTTCGGGTTGCTTCGCCCCGGTGACGTCATGCTTTCCGTCACGGGAAAAGCGTATGATACGCTGGCGGAGGCCATCGGCCTCGCCGGAAAGAACGGCGACGGTTCGCTTGCCGATTTCGGCGTTTCCTATGATGAAGTGGCTTTGCTTACCGACGGCGGGATCGACTTTGCGGGAATCGACGCAAAACTGAAAGAGCACGGGGCGAAAGTCAAGATCGTCTTTATCCAGCGTTCCAAGGGATACGCTAACCGCAAGACGCTTTCTGCCGACGAGATTGGTGAGGTTGCCCGTTTCGTCAAAGCGCGTAGCGGGGCTTTTGTTGTGGTAGATAACTGCTACGGCGAGTTTTGCGATGAGAAAGAGCCGACTGCTTGCGGCGCCGACCTCATTATCGGCTCGCTTATCAAGAATCCCGGCGGCGGCATGGCGGAGATCGGCGGGTATCTCGCCGGAACAAAGCGCGCGATCGAGCTCGTCTCTTACCGATTGACGAGCGTGGGGATCGGCGCGGAATGCGGAGCCTCTCTCGGTCAGAACCGCAATATGTTCCGCGGATTCTTCTACGCCCCTCATACCGTGGCGCAGGCAAAGAAAACGGCGGCGTTCGCCTCCTTTATTTTTGAGAAAATGGGCTATCCCGTGGAGCCGCTTTGGAATGAGGCGCGTCACGACATCATTCAGACGGTCGTGTTCGGTGACCCGGATGGCCTTTGCGCGTTCTGCCGCGGCATCCAGGCGGGTTCGCCGGTGGATTCCTATGTGACGCCGGAGCCGTGGGATATGCCCGGCTACGATGACAAGGTCATCATGGCGGCCGGAACGTTCGTGCAGGGCTCGTCGATCGAATTATCGGCGGACGGGCCACTCCGTCCCCCGTATACGGCATTTTTCCAAGGCGGTCTGACGTATGAGAGCGGAAAATACGCGATTCTGACGGCGGCACAGTTCCTTCGGGATTTGAAATAGAGATATGAAAAGAAAAACAGCGGTTTTTTCCGCTGTTTTTTTCGTTCCCCCATCTTCCGACACGTTCTAACAAGGGACATGAGTACAATGGAAAGCGAAAGGGGGCGTGTCCTTGGAAACGGTTTACGGCGACGTTCTTTTTGTGATCAATTTCAGCATGGATTTTCTGGCTCTGTACATAGCGGGGCGACTCATGCATCTGAAAATGGGAACGGCACGAATGTTGACCGCCGCAACGGTCGGCGGCATCTACGGCGTCGGTGCTCTGGCTCTTGGGCTTTCCGGCGTTCCCGAGATTCTGGCTACGGTTTTTTCCGGTGCCGCCATTTGCTTTATCGCTCATTTTCACGGAAGTATCAAACGGTTTTTCACCGTCTTTGCTCTGTTTTTCGGCGTCAGCGTGTTCATGGGCGGTGCCATGACGCTTTTGTATTCCAAACTCGGCCGCTACCGGTCGTATATTCAAATGGGGGGAGATGTCTATACGGTGTTTGACGATATTCCGATCTTTGTTTTTGTTCTGATCGCCGCCGTCTCGGTTTTTCTGTCTTGGATTCTCGGAAAACTGTTTGCCGCCAAGAAAAACTTGCGCGTGTGCGATCTTTCCGTCACGGTCGGGGGACGGGATTACGATCTGACGTGTCTCGTCGACAGCGGCAACCTGCTGACGGAACCGATCAGCGGAACGCCGATCATTTTCCTTTCCGACGGGTTTTCTTCTTCGCTTCCCGATGAGATCGCCTCCGCCCTGCACGGGGAGACCGACAATCTGGACTTTGCACTGCTGAAAGCCGTCCGGTTCGTTCCGGCGAGTACCGTTACCGGATCGCAGATGATGATCGCGCTCGTCCCGGAACGATTGTATATTAAAATCGGAAAAAAGGATTTTGAACCGAAGAAAGCTTATCTGGCCATCGGAAAAGAAGAATCGTTCGGCGGTTATGACGGTTTGATCCCCGGTTGCCTTTGCGCCTGAAACGAAAAAGAGGAGATCGTATGTTTTTCTTAAAAATACGCCGATTTTTGGCCAGACTTTTCTCCCGGAATCCCGGCGAAGTCGAGTACATAGGAAACGCAGAACTCCTGCCGCCGCCGCTGACGCCGGAGGAAGAGGAAGAGATTCTCCGTCTTTTGGACGTCGATCGGAATAACCGGCGCAAGTTGGTGGAACGGAATCTGCGGTTGGTGGTGTATATCGCCAAAAAATTTGAAAATACGGGCATCGAACTGGAAGACCTGATCTCCATCGGTACCATCGGGCTGATCAAAGCGGCCAATACGTTTGACCCGAATAAGAACATCAAACTGGCCACCTACGCTTCCCGCTGTATCGAAAACGAGATTCTGATGTACATTCGTAAAATCAGCAACACCAAGACGGAACTCTCTTTTGACGAGCCTCTTTCCACCGATTGGGACGGGAATGAACTCTTACTGTCCGACGTTCTCGGCGATGAGGAAAGCGTGGGAAAGAATCTGGAAGAGGATGAAGACAAAAAGACGATCGCACGCGCCGTCGCTTCACTGAGCGACCGCGAGCGCCAGATCGTGGAGCTTCGCTTCGGTCTGTACGGGCACGAGGAGCGCACCCAAAAAGAGGTCGCGGATATGCTGGGAATCTCGCAATCCTACATTTCCCGATTGGAAAAGAAGATCATTGAGCACCTCCGCGCAGAAATGATGGGAAAAATCTGAAAAACGGAAAAAAACTGTAAAAAAATCGAAAAAACTATTGCAATCCGAAAATGTTTGTGATAAAATAAACCATACTGTGATTATGTTTAATTGTGAGGTGTACAGCATGAAAGAGGGAATCCATCCTAACTATGTCGACGCAACGGTAAGATGCGCTTGCGGCGAGGTTATACAGACTAGATCGACGAAGGGCGATTTCCGCGTTGAAATTTGCTCCAAATGTCATCCTTTCTTCACCGGCAAGCAGAAATTCGTAGATGCCGGCGGTCGTGTGGATAAGTTCAGACAGCGCCTTGAAAGAAAGAAATAAATCTATTTTGTAAGCTGAGCGAGAGATGTCTTTGTGTCGTCTCTCGTTTTTCTTTTTCCGGGAGGAGTATCTATGGAACAGTCAATAACAGATAAAACCGTTCAAGCCAAAGCGGTTTTGGTCTCTCTGATGCAAAAGGGGGGCGACGAGCGGGAGCAGGAAGCCTCATTTGCCGAACTTGCCCGTCTTTGCGATACGGCGGGAGCCGAAGTGATCGCGCAGATGGTACAGGCAAAGGATTCTCCGGATCCCCGCACGCTGATCGGCAGCGGAAAAGTGGCGGAACTGCGGGAATTATGCGCGGGAAACGACGTGAATACCGTGGTCTTTGACGGGGAACTGTCTCCGTCGCAGATCCGGAATCTGGAAGACGATCTGGGCGGCGATATCCGCGTGATCGACCGGAGTATGCTGATCCTCGATATTTTTGCTCTCCACGCCGTGACCGGGGAGGGAAAATTGCAGGTGGAACTGGCTCAACTTGGGTATACCGTGCCGCGTTTGCAGGGACGTGGAACCGAATTATCCCGGCTCGGCGGCGGCATCGGAACGAGAGGCCCCGGAGAAAGCCAACTGGAAACGGATCGCCGCCACGTCAAACGCCGGATGGATATGCTTCGCGAGCAGATCGCGGAAATGGCCAAGAACCGTTCCGTTCAGCACGCGGGGCGGGAGAGAAGCGGCATTTTCAAAGTCGCGATCGCCGGCTATACCAACGCCGGAAAAAGCACGCTTCTCAACCGCTTGACGGGGGCCGGCATTCTGGCGGAGGATAAACTGTTCGCTACACTGGATCCCACCACCAGAAAGTTTACGATGCCGGACGGAGAAGAGATTCTTTTAACCGATACCGTCGGTTTTATCCGCCATCTTCCGCACCATCTGATCGAAGCGTTCAAGAGCACGCTGGAAGAGGTCTGTTATGCCGATGCCATTCTGGTCATGATCGATGCGTCCGATCCCGAATCCGACGCAGAACTCGCCGTAACGGAGTCTCTGATCTCCGAACTCGGCGCGGGCGATAAACCGATTCTTTACGTGTATAACAAATGTGATCAAGTACCGGAATGTACGCCGGGAACGCCGGTGGATCAAAGCGTCTGCATTTCGGCCGTTACCGGAGAAGGGCTGGATGAACTGATCGCCAAGATCAGCGGAATCGCTAAGCAAGGAAAACGGGAATGCCTCTTTGAGATTCCGAACGACAAACTCGGACTGATCAATACCCTGTATGAAAATGCCACGGTCATCAGCGTGGAATACGGGGAGAACGGGGCTACGGTAGACGCGATTGTCGATGCCAGATTATTCGGGATGTTACAAGCGTATCGAAAATAAAAAAAACGGAGAGAGAAGCCCTATGGATGAGAACCGTATTACGGTTTCCGGCTACGCCTCGGCGGAGTTTACGGAGAAAAGAAGTACGTTTATCGGCTATACGGATTCCGTCGGGACCGCAGAGCAGGCGGAAGCATTTGTGGCCGGTATCAAAAAGAAAAACAGCGATGCACGTCATAACGTATGGGCGTATTTGCTCGATAACGGCGCGATGCGGTACAGCGACGACGGCGAGCCGCAGGGGACCGGAGGTCTTCCGGTTCTGGAAGTCATCAAGAA
>JAGHUY010000202.1 GCA_018064545.1 Candidatus Apopatosoma intestinale
ATTATATAGGAAAGATTACGGAAAGTCAAGGAAACGCCGTCCTCATTTTGTCGGAAAAAAGGCATTGCGAAGAAAAAATTTTTATGATATACTGGAAAAAAGATTTATTGCTTTCCGAAAAGAGGGGAAATTATGGCTCAGATCGTTTACAAAAAAGAATGGAACCCCACCGTCATCGAAATGAGAGTCGAAGCCCCGCTTGTCGCCGCCAAAGCGAGAGCCGGGCAGTTCATCATTCTCCGCGTCGATGAGGAGGGGGAACGGATCCCGCTCACCGTAGCCGGGTACGACCGCGCGGCCGGAACTGTCAAGATCATTTTCCAGGTCGTGGGAGCCACCACCATGAAACTGGCACAAAAAGCCGTGGGAGACTGCATTCCCGACTTTGTCGGACCACTCGGTGTGCCGACCGAGACCGACGGACTGCGTAAAGTCTGCCTCATCGGCGGCGGCGTCGGATGCGCCATCGCTCTTCCCGTGGCGGAGGAACTGCACCGCCTCGGTTGCGAGGTGACAAGCATCGTCGGTTTCCGGAACCGCGATCTGCTGATCTTGGAAGATGAGTTTCGCGCCTGCTCCGACCGTCTGACCATCATGACAGACGACGGCTCCTATGGGGAAAAAGGAAACGTCACCGTCCCCCTTAGTGCTTTGCTCTCGGCCGGAGAGACATTTGACCGCGTCATCGCCATCGGACCGCTTGTCATGATGAAATTCGTCGTGGCGGCGTGCCGTCCGTTTGCCGTTCCCGTAACGGTCGCCATGAACCCGATCATGATCGACGGCACGGGTATGTGCGGCTGTTGCCGTCTCTCGCTTGTCCGCGACGGCAAACGCATCACCAAGTTCGCCTGCGTGGACGGGCCGGACTTCAACGGCTATGAAGTCGATTTTGACGAGGCCATGAGCCGGAGCCGGATGTACGCGGATTTCGAGAAACAAGCAAGAGAGAAGACTTGCAATCTGTATAAAAAAGCAGAGGGGAGGGATTAGCCGTGGCGATCGAACCGAAAAAGCATGACATGCCCGTACAGGACCCGGCCGTCCGCGCCCATAACTTCGAAGAAGTCGCCCTCGGATATTCCGAGGAGGTCGCGATCGCCGAGGCCGCCCGGTGTCTTGACTGTAAAAACCGTCCCTGCGTTTCGGGCTGTCCGGTCGAAATCCCGATCCCCGATTTTATCCGGCACGTAAAAGAGGGCGAATTTGAGAAAGCCTACGTCGTCATCTCCGCTTCGTCTTCCCTGCCGGCCGTCTGCGGGCGCGTCTGCCCGCAGGAGACGCAGTGTGAGAGCAAGTGTACGCTCGGCATCAAATTCGAGCCCGTCGGCATCGGCCGTCTGGAACGGTTCGTGGCCGACCGGCACAATGCCCATACAAAAGCATCCCCCGAAAAGCCCGTGCCGAACGGTCACCGTGTCGCCGTCATCGGGGCAGGTCCCTCCGGGCTTACCTGTGCGGGCGATCTTGCACGGGCCGGCTATGCCGTCACTGTGTTTGAGGCGCTTCACACCGCCGGCGGCGTGCTGGTCTACGGCATTCCGGAATTCCGTCTGCCGAAGCGCATCGTCGCCAAAGAAGTGGAAACGCTGAAAGCCCTCGGTGTGGACATTCAGACAAACGTCGTCATCGGCAAAACGCTGACGGTAGACGAGCTGTTTGCCTCCGGCTATGAGGCCGTGTTTATCGGAAGCGGAGCGGGACTGCCGAACTTCATGGGTATCCCCGGCGAGGAACTTTGCGGCGTCTATTCCGCCAATGAGTTTCTGACCCGCAGTAATCTGATGAAAGCCTATCGGGACGATCCCGATACCCCCATCAAAAAAGGAGGCAAGGTCGCTGTGGTCGGCGGCGGCAATGTCGCCATGGACGCCGCGCGTACCGCGCTCCGCCTTGGTGCCGAAAAAGTCTACATTGTCTACCGCCGCAGTCTGGAAGAACTGCCGGCCCGCCGCGAGGAAGTCGAACACGCAATCGAAG
>JAGHUY010000243.1 GCA_018064545.1 Candidatus Apopatosoma intestinale
TGTACTGGGCAATGGCTCTTTCCTTGCTGCGGTAACCGAGCTGGTCGGAACCGGAGTTGTCGTTCGTTGAGTCAACGCGGTAGTAGATTTCGATCTGACCGAAAGAAGACGGCTTGATACCGGCGTCGGCCAGAATCTGCTTGGCCTCTTCGATCTGAGAAGTCTTCGGCAGAATGTCGCCTGTCTTCTTCTGGCACGAAGTACGCTTGCCGGTATTGAATACCATGGGGGGGAGAAGCGACGTAGCGGGCTTCGTCTTCATGCCGACGAGATCGGCGAGATAGTCACGGTCCAGCGCGATCGAGAACGCGTAACGGACGGCGCTGTTATTGAAAGGCGCCTTGTTGCAGTTGAACAGATAGGAGAAGGTGGAGGAAGCCTGCGTAGTCTTCATTTTCAGACGGTTTTCGCTCACCACTTCTTGGGTCAGTCCGGAGAGATAGAACAGTTCTTTCGTCCGATACATGCCGATGACGTCGTTTTCGGCGGTCTTGGAATAGACGAGGTTCAGATCGACGGGCGTGTCATAATGAACGTTGATCTGATACGGAGTCACGAACTTGTCCGCCGCCTCGGTCTTGGTCTCCTGGTTCAGATAATAGAATTTGGAACGTTGGAGCGTCAGGACTTCCGTGGGGTCGGAAGAGAACTTCTTGACGCGGAACGGGCCGTTGGTGGACAGGTCCGTGCTGGCGCGGGACCATGTCTCCACATACGTGGAAATCTTGTTTTCACGGAGCGGAACGAGGGCGGGGCTGGCCAGATTCAGAAGAAATTCTTCGGGATCGGCGCCGTCCTCAAATTCGACCACGACCGTGTCTTTGGCCGAGGCGTAAACGCCGACGTCATAAATGGAAATCTCACCGAGTTTGGCGGCCTGAGCACCGCTGATTGGGAACAGCATGGCGGCGGCGGGTGACGAAAAGTCGGGGCTTAAAATGCGGCGCCAGGCAAAAACGATGTCGTTGGCCTGTACTTCGCTGCCGTCGCTCCAATGCGTGTTTCTGATCGTGATCTTCATTTCGGTCTTTCCGGTGCGATCGTTCTCGTAGACCGAATACTTTTTGCAAAGTGCCTTTTCCAGCGACCCGCTGTCGTCCAAACGGAACAGACCTTCAAAGATCAGGTTCAGAATGGAGACGGCGTTCTCATCGGTATAGGCGATGGCGGGGTCCAGATTCATGACCTTGGTGCCGAGATATAC
>JAGHUY010000169.1 GCA_018064545.1 Candidatus Apopatosoma intestinale
GCACTCAACGCCGGATTCGAGGGTGCCGTCGTCATCGACAAGATTCTTTCGGCCAACAAGCCCGGCTTTGGCTTTGACGCTTACAACGAGACTTACGTTGATATGTTTGAGGCCGGTATCATCGACCCGACCAAGGTGTCCCGTTCCGCTTTGCAAAACGCGGCTTCCGTCGCGGCGACCGTGCTGACCACCGAGGCACTCGTGTCCGACATCAAGGAGCCCGAACCCGCGGCTCCCGCCGCACCCGGTATGGGCGGTGGCATGGGCGGCATGTATTAATGTTGGTCGGCTAAAAAAGTGCAGACCGAAAAAGCGAAAATTTTTTGCATGAATTATTCCCCTCTTTCCATTTTGCGAAAGAGGGGATTTTTCTATGTCCGCGAAGAAAATATTTAAGGAAGAAATCCTGCGGATTTCCCGTTTTTATTATATCGCTTTTTCTCTCGTCGCTTTCCCGCTGGCCGTACACACGTACTGCCTGCGCGGGAAATCGGCGACTCTGCGCATTTTTATCTCGACCAAGGGAGCTCTCTGCGCGGCTAAAAAGTGCAGACCGAAAAACGGAAAGACTTTTTAAGGACTTGGCATTTGCCAAGTCCTTTTTCATAGGAAAGAACCCCTTGCGGGGTTCGTTTGATTTGATGCGTTTTTCTCTCGTCGCTTTTGCCCTCTCGCTCGTAGAGCGGGGGCTCTGCTCCCGCCGAAAAGAAAATGTATCACCGTAGGGAGAAACGGACATAAAAGAAAGGAGCAAAACCAAGTGAGGAGGGAAGACGGCGGGAGCAGAGCACCCGCCCTGGCCTACGGTAAGCCGTACCATTTGGATGGCATTTTTATCGGAAAAAGCAAAACTCTTTCTGTGAGGGGACGCGGATCAGGAATCCTTTTAACGGATTGTTTGCAGTCCGGAAAAAGTGCCGTCCGCCTCCACCGTCATGCGATAGAACATCCGGACAAATGCGCCGGGCGCGTATTCTTTCCGCACCGTCAGGATCGCAACATTATCGCCGACGCACAGACCGTCAACGTCGCAGGCACTGACCGCAAAGACCTGTTCAGGATCACCGCCGTTCTTTTCCACACGCCAGACTGTGGAATACGTGCCCTCATCCGCGCCAACCTCTGTTTTCTCATACGGTGAATAATACAAATAGTTATCGGTCACGTACAGTAGTTTACAAGGTCCCGTGCCGTTCGTTTCCGTGATTCTCGTCTTGCTGTGATCCGTCGGAGCGTATTTCCATATCCCGTCATCCGCCATCACCGACTCTCCGGTTTCTTCGTTCGTTTCGGAGCAGAATTTAGGATAATAAACAAATTCATCGTCGCAGACAGGAATACATCGGTGTGTTACAAAATTACAGATTTGTGTCTCCATGTTGATCCTATTGCCCGATCTCGTTTCCCGATGCGGATCAGACCGAGACGCGGGGACGCTATCATCCTCCCAAGAGGTAGCCACCCAAAGCACGGCAAAAATAAAAAGCATGGCTATCAATTCTTTCATACTTTCCTCCGTTCGGGTAAAAACGCACCGGATCGGAATGAATCCGTTCTGACCCGGTGCGTTTTCATTCCGGTCATCTGCCATACTTCAAGATTCCGCCCGTCTTTTGACTGTCAACCAGTTCTCCGGTCTTGTCAAAACAGTATCGGTAAACTTCCAGCGTCAGTTCAAACCCTTCTTCATCCGGGTCCGATTCGCGATGGAACGAATAGACCGATTTGATTTTTTGCACGTTCCAATTCAATCGGCCTTCCCCATCCGTTGACAGTTCCCCGCCGAGTGCGCCTTCACTCACTCGGTAAAACCGCTCCGGAACTCCGGTTGCCGGGTCTAAAACGAGAAGTTGGGCCGCATACACTCTGCCGTAAAGAGTTACAATTTCATCCAAGGTCATGCCAAAGCGTATCTGCCCCCAACTGACCGATTCATCCGGCAGAAGCGTCTCGTCCGGACAGGGAACCGAATAGGCGGAAAGATAGATCATTCCCTCATACTCGATCATATCAGTCAAAGTGTAATGCTGATGATCGTCTTGGAAAGTGAGCCGGTTGATCACTTTTCCCTCACGGTCCAACCGAATGATTGCCCGCGTATAGCGGAAACTGCCGCTGAAACTTCCGACCTGAACGAGATAACCGTCTAAAAACCGCGCGACGAGGCCGACACCGAAATAGCCGATATCGTTTTCCGTCAGACACATCTCTGCCCCATGGACATCCCATTGAGAAAAACAGAGAACAGAATCCTCTCCGCAGCTGATGACGGCAAACGTCCCGTCGCCGTTATCCAGAACCGAAGCAATCTTCTCCTGTTGGAACCCATGCCCGAGCGTTCTTTTCCAAAGAATATTGCCAAAATCATCCACTAAAGCGATCCAGGGGATCACCGGCTGTTCCCCCGACAAGGGATAACTGCGCCCCCAAGCCACTGTACCGCCGACCGTAGATACACTGCCATCCAGGTAAAACTCAGGAAGATCGACAGACCAGACGAGTTCACCATCCAGATAACATTCGAGCACAGATTTTTCCAGAACGTGGTATCCGAGTTTCCGATCCATTTTATACTCGTACCCTTTTTGATACCCGATGCCGGTCTGTGGCAATGGCTTTCGTTCGCTGTTGGCGTTCCAGAATACCATGAGTTCCTCCGGCGTCACGTCTTCCGACGGAAGTTCACAGCCGGAAACGGCGTTTCGAATCACATCCGCCGTTTTCCCGTAGGTGAATTTTTGAGCGGAAATATCCTGATAAACTGCTTTGACCTCACAGTTTTTCAGCCCCTCCATAGGCAGTCCGTATTCCTCGAAAAACGCTGTTGCCGCATGGAGTTTGCTTGTTTCCGCCGCATACGCACCGATACCGGAGCCGGCAAGGATCACGGCGGCAAGGCACGCAGCGATCAAGCCGCGACCCGGGTAACGTCTCATTCGTCTCGTAGCGATCATATGACCTTCGTCATCGACGGTTTTCGCCGCCTCCACGAGAAACCGATCTTCGATCCCGCCAAGTACCTCATCTATTGTTTCTTTTTTCATACCGATATTCCCTCTTTCTTTAAGAATATTTCCAGTTTTTTGCGGATCCGGGACAGCCGGACGGAAACCGTATGGGTATTCGTCCGGAAACAGACCGCCAAGTCCTCGATCGAATCGGAATACCAATACCGTCGGACAAACAACGTGCGACCCTCTTGATCGAGTGTTTCCAAAAACAGGTTGAGTTTGCGGATGGTCTCGGCAGAGTCCATCTCATCTTCCACAGAAGCGGACGAAGCGATGCAGTCTTCAATCTCTTCAAAGGCCACGTCGTACTGGCCGTTTCGTTTTTTCGCGGTGTTGGCGCGAACCTTTTTCAGCGCCAGATTGCGAACGATCCGGCACACGTAGGTGACCAGCGGGTCAGGGGTTTGCGGAGGTACGGTATTCCAGACCACCAAAAGGGCGTCGTTCACACATTCCTCGGCGTCTTCGTGATTCCCGACGATATTGAACGCAACACGTTTGAAGATCGCTCCGTATTTTTGGGAGAGTTCGCTTAGCCCCTCTTCCGAACGATTCGTGAGTAATGCAATGATTTTGCTGTCCTCCAATGTCCCACCTCCGCTTCCCTGTTCACCCTTATAC
>JAGHUY010000264.1 GCA_018064545.1 Candidatus Apopatosoma intestinale
TCGCCGTTTTCGTCGATGTCGATCTTTTCGGCCAGGAATTTCCGGGCGCGTTCGATCAGCCGTTCGTCCTTGTCCTCGTCTTTTAACGTGTTATAGGCATAGAACAGAACGGCTGTCAGCACCCAGCGGTGGTTCGGCGTGTGAAAACCGCTTTCCAGCAGACCTGCGGAAAGCCGTTTGATCAAATGATATATCCGTTCATCTACCTCTTCTTCTTTTTCCGTTTTATCGGGAATGGCGTGCCAAAAACGGTAGGCAAGGCACGTCGTCGGCATGATGAACAGATCCGGCTGATGAAAATTGGAAATCGTGTCGTTGGTGGTATTGTCTTCGTTGATGTTCTTTTCGTCGATCCGGCAAAGCGTCAGAATCGCGTCGGGTAGGGACGCATCCCGATAAAACCGGCTTTCCGGCGTGATATACCCCATGACGGACAGCGCAATGTCCGCGACCAGGACTGCGTGCTGGCGAAGTCCGTTTTCTGCCGGGAAAATGGCGTCACCGGCCGCCGCGCCGACTTCGGCGTGCGACGCGACGAGTGCGATGCGATTGTCCAGATTCCGCACGGCGTTCAGATAAGGTTCGTTCATAAGTATCACCCTCCATTGTTGCATCCCCATTAAAGCACGAATCGGCCGGAAAGTCAATATATAAGATAGGAATTGACAATAATATTGTAAGGTGGTATACTTTTACCAAAGGAGGCGGGATCGTGAAAGAAAAAATGCTCATCGTCGGGATCACCATGCCGGCGGCGGGAACCGAACGCGCGTTTCTGCGTTATGCGGCCTCGCTTTCTCCTGAAACCACGGACGTCACGCTCCTGCTCGCTGAAAAAGAGGGTGCGCTTCTGTCGCAGATTCCGCCGTTTGTCCGCGTGGAGGAGATGGGAACCGGTGCCGGGATCTTTTCACTGCGGCGTGACAATGCCGTCCGGATTCTCGTAAAAGAACTGTTCATCCCTCATCCGCTTCGCGCACTGGGTGCCGTGCGGTTTTTGCCGGGTCTGCTGTTCGGAAAGAATAAGCATCTTGCCGCCGAACGGCTTTGGGTGTACGCCATGAAAGCCTGTATGCCGCCTCTGCCGGAAGCCTACGATACGGCCGTGGCGTTCTGGGGCGATCATACCATGTTCTATACGGCGGAAAAAGTCTGTGCCGCCAAGAAAATCGCGTGGCTTCATTTTGAATACGACTATCCGGAACGGGACGATACTCTGTACGGCAAAGCGTTTGAAGCGTTTGATGAGATCGTGACGGTCTCCGAGCGGACGAAACGGATGCTTGCGGAAAAATTCCCGTCCGTCGCCGACCGTCTCACTTGCCACCCGAATACGGTGGACGCGGCGGAAGTGCGTCGGCTTTCGGAACTTCCGGCCGAACCCGTTTTTACGCCGGACCGGATCGACCTGCTCACCGTCGGGCGCATTCATCCCGTCAAGGGTTACGACATCGCCTTGCCTGCCGTTCTGCATCTTTTGGCGGAGGGCGTTCCTCTCCGCTGGACGCTGATCGGAGGTACGGGAGACCCCACGTATGAGAAAGCACTCCGAAAACAGATCGGCGAAGCGGGAGCGGGGGAGGCAGTCGTCTTCCTGGGGGAAAAAGAGAATCCCTTTCCTTATATAAAAGGATGCGACCTCTATCTGCAACCTTCGCGGAGCGAGAGCGGGGCATTGGCCGTTATGGAAGCACTGGCACTTGACCGACCGGTGCTGTGTACGGATTTTGAGGCGGCGGCCTCTTTGCCGGAAAGCGAAAAAATCCGCGTTTGTCCGAAAAATTCCGATGCGGTTGAAGCCGAAATCCGACGTTTTATCAGAGAAAACCCTTGGCCGAAAAACGGGAAAATCCAGACGGCACAAGGACTTTCGTAAAGTGACGCTGACACCATCGAAAACTTTTTTGAAAAAAATACAAAATTTTTTGAAAAAACGCTTGACAAAGGAACGAAGGAGTGCTATACTGGTCAAGCCGACTTCGCGAGAGGCGGCGAAAGTATGGTCTTTGAAAACAGAACAACAATGAAAGAGACGAAGAGGAATCTCGTT
>JAGHUY010000277.1 GCA_018064545.1 Candidatus Apopatosoma intestinale
CACTCGCCCTGATTGAAGAGGGTGTGGGACTGGTCAAATTCTGCACGGGGGAACACGACCGCGCGGAACAGAAAGTGAAAATCGTACAGCAGGGGGAAAACGGCGAACCTACGGAAAAACCGTTTGCCAAACCGGAATAAAAAGGAGATCGTATGGACATCAAGACTGCTTTACTCGAAAATGCCGCCAAAGTGGAACAGGCGCTTCCTGCCTATCTGGAAACGCCGGACCCCGCCCTTGAAACCCTCTATGACGCGATGCGTTACAGCGCACTCGGCGGAGGAAAACGCATCCGCGCGTTCCTCGTCATGGAATTTTGCCGTCTTTTCGGCGGCACGGAGGAAGCCGCGCTTCCGTTTGCCTGTGCGATGGAGTGCGTGCACGCGTCCTCGCTGATCCACGACGATATGCCGTGCATGGACAACGACGATTATCGGCGCGGCAAACTGACCAACCATAAAGTGTACGGCGATAATATAGCCCTGCTTGCCGGTGATGCATTGATCACCAAGGGGTATGAGATCGCCGCGTCCAATCCCGCCGTCTCGTGGGCGTCGGCTCTGGCCGGTGCCAAAACGATTTTGCGCTATGCCGGAGGCGAGGGCATGATGGGCGGGCAGGAGATCGATCTGCTGGCCGAAAAGAAAGCCCCCGATTTCCCGCTTCTCTTAAAAATGCACGCCAAAAAGACGGGTGCGCTGATCCGCGCATCGGCCATGCTCGGCTGTCACGCCGCCGGCATCGTCAACGAAAACGACAGTAGAATCGCCGACGCCTCGGTCTATGCGGCCGGGATCGGGCTTGCGTTCCAGATCATCGACGATATTCTTGACGTGGAGGGTGATGCCGCCGTGCTCGGCAAGGCGACGCACGCCGACGCCAAGGAGGGCAAGACCACGTTTCTCTCCTTTATGGACGTGCCCGCCGCGCGTCGGTACGCGCAGGTCGAGACCGATAAGGCGATCGCCGCCATCGGGGAATACCCCGGCAGCGCGACGCTGATCGAGCTCGCGCGGTATCTTTTGGCAAGAGACCACTAAACGGGACTGTTCCCCGAAAAAAGTTTTTGGGGGTTCCGGGGGACTTTTTTTAAAAAAGTCCCGCCGGATCGGAGTTTGAGGCGGAAGCCTCAACCGTTCCGTTCCTTTCCTTTTTATTATATAATGTCTGCTGAATCATCCGAAAATGCCGTCGCAGAGCGACAAAAAGGCCTTTTTGGGTTATGAAGACGCAAGGGTTTTGAGCACAAAAGCGAAAAAACCTTGCGTTTTTTCACATCTGTCGGGAACCGACAGATGTGAAAAACAGACAGTTATTCAATGGCTCTGAACTCATGGAGGGCTGAAACAGCCCTCCATGACCGTAAAATCTTCCCATTTTACGGAAATGCTTTGGCAGAAGCATTTGTTCAGTAGCCATTATATAGGAAACCTCGAAAAAGAGAAGCCCTCGGCACCTGCCGAGGGCTATTACTATTCTGTGAAAAAGAGGGATTATTTCGTTTTGACGTCGCGGAACGCGGAGACGCCGATCTGGCCATAGGTATTATCGCCGCACCCCCAGACGATGCCGTTGCGATCAAGCGCGAGCGTATGGTTGCGCCCGGCGGAGATGGCGATGATGTCGTGCCACTGGGAGACGTCGCACTGGCCGTAGCCGTTATAACCGGTCGCTACGACCTTGCCGTTTTCCAGCAGAGCGACGGTATGATAGTTGCCGGCGGCAACGGCCTTGACCTGTCCCCAACGGGAGACGTCGCACTGATTGTTGGCGTTATTGCCGACGGCGACGCAGGTGCCGTCCGAGCGCAGACCGACGGTGTGCAGACCGCCGGCGGCTACCGCGCGGATACTGCCCCAACGGATCGCGCCCCACTGACCGTCCGTATTGGCTCCGACGGCTACGATGGTGCCGTCGGCACGAAGACCGACCGTATAGTTATATCCCGCGGAGACGGAGACGATGTCCGTCCAGTCATCCACGTTGCACTGACCGTAAGTATTATCGCCGGTGGCCAAACAAGTGCCGTCACGGCGCAAGCCGACGGTATGGCCGACACCGGCGGAGACCATCGAGATGCTGGACCAGCTA
>JAGHUY010000297.1 GCA_018064545.1 Candidatus Apopatosoma intestinale
TTGCGATATGGGACATTTCGGATTTCGACGGGGATTTTGATCTTTTGACGGCCAATCTGGTTCACGAAATGTTCCATTGTTTTCAGAACGAAAACGGCGAAAGTCGATATCCGTCCGATTTGGAGTTGCTCATCTATCCGGACTCTCTTGAAAATTATGAGTTAAAGCAAACCGAAAACGCGATGCTCGCGGACAGCGTTCTGTCCGGCAGGACGGTGGATTTGGGGAAAATCCTGCGGTGCAGAGGTCTTCGGGCAGGACTGATCGGGGCGGTGATCGGGCAGGAATATCGTGCCGAGACCATTGAGGGAGCCGCCGAATATGCCGGCATGACGGCACTTTTGCACCTTTCACCGGAAAAATATCGGGCAAGACTCGAAAAGTACTGTGCGATGATCGCCGAGCCGTCGCCGCTCCTGTTTGACATTCGTCGGATTTGCTACTATACCGGTACGCTTTTGATGCTCCTCTATCGGAAAGCCGGGCTTGACGACTTTCCGTTTACGGACAAGCCTCACTTTGAGACGGTGAAAGAAAAGACGGCGGAAGAAGGCATTGCCATCCGTTCTTATCCGGATATCCGGGAAATGCTCAGGGATACGGTAAAAAAGAGAGAAAAAGAAATCAGCAGTTTTCGGGAGAGTCATCCCGTTTTTACCGAGGCAAGAGGCTTTATCTGCGGATACGATCCCATGAACATGATCCGATGCGGGGACTTTATTCTATGCTCTCATTTCGTTTTCCTGAACGTGAGCGGAAAAACCCGGCAGATCATGCAACCAGTATTGCTTCAAATGGAGAAGAATGATAGTTGTCATGTTGCCGGGTATTATCTGTAAAATAACTTGACAAAAGTCCGGTGATGTGGTATGCTTTCATTGCAAAAACGGTTTTGATGTAGTCTTTTAACCTTGAAAGGAGCGTTTCATGAAAACATTGTGCGGAATTGACTGTAAAGAAGTTTGCTCCATGTACAAAAACGGCTGTCCCGGATGCCGGGAAACGGACGGAAAACCTTTCGGCGGTGCTTGTGTTGCCGCGGAATGTGTCAGAACGGGCGGCGAAGAGGGACTGAGGTCTTTCAAGCAAAAAGTGGTAGACGAAATCAACGCCTTGGGCATCCCGGAATTGACGGTAAAAGAGCTGTACTATCTGTCGGGTGCCTATGTCAATCTGGCTTACCCGATGGACGACGGTTCTCGGGTGAAATTTTTGGATGATAAAAAAGTCTATCTGGGCTGTCAGATCGAGCGAAAGGGGAACGACAGATGTTACGGCGTCGTCGCAAGCGAATCCTTTATTCTCGTTTGCGAATACGGCTGTGAGGGAAAAGACCCGGTGCTGGTTGCCTATCGGAAAAGATAAAAAAGAAGAGACGCCACGCGGCGTCTCTTCTTCTTTCTTACTTTCTGTCAAACGAGGGGTTGAAGGCGTAAAAGTTTTTGGCGTCCAGTCTCTCCTGAGCGATGCGCAGGGAATCGCCGAAGCGTTGGTAGTGAACCAGTTCGCGTTCCCGCAGATACTTGATCGGGTCGCGCACGTCGGGGTCATCGACCAGACGCAGAATGTTGTCATACGTCACGCGTGCCTTTTGCTCGGCGGCGAGGTCCTCGTTCAGATCGGCGATCAGGTCGCCCTTAACGCCGACGTATTTCATATCAAACGGAACGCCGGCGGCCGAAGCGGGATAGAGCCCGAGCGTATGATCGACGAACGTGGTGTCATAGCCCGCCCGTTTGATCTCATCCACCGAGAGCCCTTTGGTCAGCTGATAGAGGATGGCGGCAATGATTTCCAGATGCGCCAGTTCCTCGGTACCGATGTCGGTCAGCGTCCCGACGATTTCGCCGTAGGGAACAGAATAGCGCTGATGCAGATAGCGCATGGAGGCGGCCAGCTCCCCGTCGGCACCGCCGAGTTGACTCACGATGACCTTTGCGGCATTCGCGTTCGGCGTCTTGATTTTGACGGGGTATTGCAGTTTCTTATCATAAATCCACATACGTTAGTTGGCCTCCTTTTCCCACGGGAACGGGGTGTCTACCCAGTTCCATGCGCCGGGGTCGGTATTGTCGTAGATGGTGAGCGGACCGAACCGACCCGAATACTCGGAACGGAGTCTCGTCACGTTGTTCCGGTGGTCGGCATAGTATTCAAATGCCTTCCTGTCGAACGGATGGGTGTCCAGATACAGCACCGTTTCATAAACGGCAAAATCTTCGGCTTGCACCTTTCGGAGCAGATCACAACGGTTTTCGTTCATTGACTCATCCTCCCGCCGAAAAAGGGCTTGTCGAGTTCACGGAAGATCGTTCCGCGGCAAAAGCCTTCCGCGACCTCATACAGATTCTGAAAAGATTGATAGGGGGAATATACCATGGCGAGACTGCAACCGGACAGTTTGCCGCAGGTGTTTTCCGGACACTTTTCCGGCATGACGGGCGGTACCATGGTTTCTCTCGCGGGGCGGCCGATTCTTTCATAGCCGGAGCGCGTTTGGGTTCTTGGATATTCCACGAGAAATTTCTCCTTTGCGTTATTGAAGTCACGTGACTTCATGACAGTATATGCGCTTTTTCGACAAGGTGACAGACTTGACAGAAAAAAAGAAGCATGATAAAATCGGAGAGAAAAGAGAGGGGGCAAGGCCTATGAAAATCGTCATCATCAGCGACACGCACGGCGACCGGGAACGAATGGAGCGGGTTTTGCGTATCCATCCCGACGCGGATATCTATCTGCACGCGGGTGACAGTGAACTGGCAAGCGACGCCCTTTTTCCGTTTATCGGCGTGCGCGGCAACTGCGATTGGGGTTCCGATCTGCCGGAGGAGATCACGCTTCCGACACCGTATGGCAATCTCTATATAACGCATGGGCATCACGGGGTACTTCGCACCCGCGCGGAACTCCACCGACTGAACGCCCGGATTTTTGTGAGCGGGCACACTCACGTTCACGGGGCGATCCTGCGGGAAGACGGCTTTTTCTTCAATCCCGGTTCGCTGGCAAAACCCCGCGATGGGGAGAACGGAACCTATCTCGTTCTGAACGTGACGGAGAAAACGGTGACGTACCGTTTTTATGAAATGGCGTTTTAAATTTTTGTAAAGATGGAAGAAATCGGGTTGTTTTCTTCCTTTTTTATGTTACAATAGGAATGAAAGGGGGGACACGGATTGAATCTAAAGTTAAAGCAAAAGATCATGGAATCGCTTTCGGCAGTTCTTCCGGTGACGGCCATCGTCTTTTTGCTCTGTGTTACCATTACGCCGATCCCCACGGCGCTCCTCATGCTGTTCTTTACGGGAGCACTTCTGCTCGTCGTCGGCATGGGCTTTTTTACCCTCGGTGCGGATATGGCGATGATGCCGATCGGCGAGCACGTCGGCAGACAACTGACCAAGACGACGAAACTGTGGCTGATCGCCATCTCCTGCTTTATCATCGGAGGTATCGTGACGATCGCCGAACCGGATTTACAGGTGTTGGCCGGTCAGACGCCGGGCATTCCCGATCTGGTGCTGATTTTGGCCGTAGCGGGTGGCGTCGGGCTATTCTTGGTGCTCGCGTTCTTGCGCAGTCTGTTCGGACTCAGTCTGTCCCGCATTCTGCTGATCTGCTATGGGATCATTTTTATTCTCGCGATCTTCACGCCGAAGAACTTTTTAGCGGTGGCTTTTGACTCCGGCGGCGTGACGACGGGCCCGATCACGGTGCCGTTCATCATGGCGCTCGGTCTCGGTCTTTCCACCATCGGACAGAACAAGAACGAGGGTAGTGACAGTTTCGGTCTGATCGCGCTTTGCTCGGTCGGCCCGATCCTCTCCGTGCTGATCCTCGGGATTGCGTTCCATACCGTGGAGGGCAGTTACACCCCGCTGGACATTCCGTCCGTGGAGACGACGCGCGACCTCGGCGTCCTTTTCGGAAAGGGGATCCCCACCTACATTCTCGAAGTTCTGAAAGCCGTTTCTCCTATTGTTATCTTCTTCGGTATCTTTCAGATTTTTCTGCTGAAACTGCGCCGGAGACAACTCGGAAAGATCATCGTGGGGCTCGTCTACACGCTGATCGGACTGACGCTGTTCTTGACCGGCGTCAACGTCGGCTTCATGCCGATCGGCCACTATCTCGGAAGAGAATTGGCTTCGCTGGATTATAACTGGATCCTCGTACCGCTCGGGATGCTGATCGGTTTCTATATCGTCAAGGCCGAACCGGCCGTTGTGGTACTGAATAAACAGGTCGAGGACATCACGGAGGGTACGATCTCTCAAAAAACCATGATGACCGGCCTTTCCATCGGCATGGCGGTCTCCGTGGGCATCTCCATGGTGCGCGTGCTGACAGGGGTTTCCGTCATGTGGTTTTTGGTCCCCGGATACGTGATCGCGCTCGGGCTGTCCTTTGCTACGCCGAAAATCTTTACGGCGGTGGCATTCGACTCCGGCGGTGTGGCGTCCGGCCCGATGACGGCGACGTTCTTGCTCCCGTTTGCCATGGGTGCCTGTGAGGCCGTCGGCGGGGATATTCTCACCGACGCATTCGGCACGGTCGCCATGGTGGCCATGACGCCGCTGATCATCATTCAGGGAATCGGTCTCTTGTATCAGATTAGGATTCGGGTGGATACTAAGAGAAAGGCACAGAAGATCGCGATACTGGAAGACGAGGTCATCGACCTTACTTCGGAGGAATAGAGTATGAGTAAAATGAATCTGATCGTCACGATCGTGAGCCGCGGAAAAGGCGCAGACGCCGGAGAGGTGTATCACGATTATCACATTCTGTCCACGGTACTGCGCGGACACGGAACGGCCAGTTCCGCGATGATGGACCTGCTCGGGCTCGATGAGCCGGAAAAGGACATCCTGCTCGGTGTGTCACTTTCCCGGGTGACGCCGCTTGTGCTGGCCGGACTCAGCGCCAAGATGAACTTTCTGCGTCCGGGCGGCGGAATCGCGTTTGCCGTTCCGCTTTCCGGTGTGAGCCGTGCCATTTCCGACCATCTCTCTACGGGAGAAAATGAAGAAAACGGCGAAAGCCGCGAGGAGGAATATCCTATGAATGAAGAAAAATCTTACGATCTGATCATCGCTGAGGTCGATTCCGGTGCGACGGACATCGTGGTCAAAGCGGCCACGGAAGCCGGCGTTCACGGCGGTACCGTGGCGAAAACGCGCGATATTTCAGGCGAAGAAAAGAAGATTTTCGGCATCACCGTTCAGCCGGAAAAGGAGATCGTTCTGATGCTGGTGCCAAGCGAAATCCGCAATGACGCCATGAAGGCGATCTGTTCGGCGGTGCTTGCCGAAACGGGCGAGCACGCGCAGGTCTTCTCGCTTCCCGTATCGGCGGTCGCCGGTCTGAAAAAGACGGTTCCCGCGCCGGACGCGGAAAAGGAAACGGCAGAGGAGCAGGGCGAATAAATGTACTACGATCCGTTTTATATCCTGCTGTTGCCGGCTCTTCTTTTCACGCTGATCGCCAGTGCTTCGGTCAATTCCACTTTTCGGAAATACAGTGGGGTCTTATCGTCCCGTCGGATCACGGGGGCGGAAGCGGCTGATCGGGTGCTACGCGCAAGCGGCATTGATTCCGTCCGGATCGAGCGGGTCTCCGGCAGTCTGACCGACCATTACGATCCGAGAGCGAACGTCATCCGCCTTTCGGAGAGCGTCTACGACAGCACGTCGGTGGCGGCCATCGGCGTGGCCTGCCACGAGGCGGGACACGCCATCCAACACGACGTCGGATATCTGCCGATCAAACTGCGCAACGCCATCGTGCCGGTGACGAACATCGGATCAAAACTGGCGATGCCGCTGATCCTGATCGGACTGATTTTCGGCGGCACCTCCGCCTTGTTTGCGAATATCGCCTATCTCGGCGTGGCTTGTTTTGCCCTGTCGACGGTCTTTCAGCTGATCACCCTGCCGACCGAGTTCAACGCCAGCCGTCGCGCACTTGACGCGATCGAACGGGAGGGACTTCTCGGAAACGGCGAAATGGCCGGAGCGAGAAAGGTTCTCCGTGCCGCCGCGATGACTTATGTGGCAGCCCTTGCCGTCTCCTTGGTTCAACTGCTTCGGTTCTTTCTTTTGGTTTCGGGCAGTACCAGACGGAGAAGATAGATACTAATAGGATAAAAAAGAGCAGACCGGAATGCGACAGCCACATAAGGAAGTATTTTGAAAACACTTGCGGCAAGGTATAAAGCGGTCGAAAGGAGACAGAAACCATTCGTTTGGTGACTGTCTCCTTTTGATTTTGAAAAAACTTTCTCACACATTTGTCTTTTCTCCGGCATTGAGATATAATGATGGTGCAATCAAAAATGCAGGAGGAAAACAAAATGGAAATCACTTACACAGAGAAAAACGGAATCCTTTACCCCGACTTACAGGTGCCGGTGCAGACGCATTATTACATCGGCAAGTATGGATCCATGCGCTTGGCGTTCATCAAAGAGCATCGAAAAGGTTATTACGCAACATTACTGACGCAGTTCCGGTTGAACGAATACTTGCACGAGGTCGATGTGGAAGCCGCAGAACAAGTGCGAACGATCACCGGGCAGATCGCAAAGTCCAAAGGTGTTGACGAAAAACTGAAAGGCGACGATATGCTCCGCTGGGTTGCCGAGATGAACAGTGCAAAACACGAAGCGGAAGAAATCGTTCTTCGGGAGGTCATATACGGATGAAAAGCAAGAAAATCAAACTGAAACTCAGTTCATTTGACCTGCGC
>JAGHUY010000205.1 GCA_018064545.1 Candidatus Apopatosoma intestinale
CGCCATTTTATCCTTTTTGTTGGTCGTGCGGGGGAAAAATCCCTAAGTTGCCCGCCCGTTGAGGGTGGCTTTTTTATCAAATCATAAAGTTTCTTGCGGCAATCAGTTTTCCTTTTTCTTCGTCTTTCCATACGATCCGGCCGACTTCCGGTATATGAGGGAGAATATCCTCGACAAGCACGGGAATCGGACCGCTGGCCCACGGATGGCAAAGACTGGTGTTCTGCTTCTGATCTTTTCCCCATGCCTCAAAACAGGTTGTCGCGCCCTCGCGTACCATATTGTACCAGGAATGCTCGCTTTCATTCACGATCAACGAGTAGGCGTCCTCGTAATGCCCGATGCGGCAAAGGGCTTTTAACACGAAGTAGGCAAAATAAACGCCGCAGCACAGCCCTTTTTCCATAATGAAATCCCGGGCTTTTTGCGCGTTTTCGGGGCGTGAAAAACCGTAATAGAGGGGAAGTACGTTGGAATGGAGGGAGGAGTGATCGGTTTTGGAACTGTCTGTATATAATCCTGTCTCCGGATCGAGAAATTCACGATCAAAAGCCGAAATTAGAGCCGTAGAGCGGTTTTCATGAGGAATCCCCAAAATACTCCGTATTTGTTCCGTCTGTATGACGGCACCGATATAAAAAGCGTTGACGACGTTGTGCGCGCCGCTGTCCGGCTTGACGGGCTTGTCAAGCGGGAAATCGTATCCGTCTCGCAATCCGACCGGCCAATCCACCAGGTTCCATTTGTCCGTTACGGCTTCCAAAAGACCGTCCGGACGTGCGTAGCGGGAAAAATGATCCAGGATCGCTTCACACGTTTTCAGATTCTCGCCGAGAACGGTTTTGTCGCCGGTATAGCCATAGTGGCGCAGGGCCAAAATCGGGAATTGGAGCGAATAATCGGCGATCTCCTGCATAAACGATCCGGGTGTGACCGCCATCAGACCGGGGCAGATAAACGCCGATTGGCGTTGGTTTTCGACGGCTTTTTCAAAAAGAGACAAGTCTCCGGTCAATAGGATCTGCGACGCGCTCGATACTGTCAGATCGCCGGCATACTGTCCTTTTTCCCGCGACGGGCAATCTACGTAGACTTCCTGTGCACCGTATTTGATCCCGTTTTTGCAAATGTTCCAGACGGCGGTGAGCTTTTCCGAATCGGTTTCGAGTTTGCAGAAATCGTCGTCGAACGGATAATGGCGCACGCGCGCGGTGACGTTTCGGATCATGACACCGGGTTCCGGCACGAGCGTCACGTAACGAAACGCTTTGTATTCATACTGCTCCAACCGATTTTCTCCGTCGGCGAGCGTCCACGCTTCGTCGTAGACACAGTTGCACCGCATCCGATACCGCACCCGCACGTCGGAATCGTCCGTCTCTTCTCCGCACAGAATGCGGACGGTCTGTCCGCTTTTTCCTTCGGCAGTCAGCGTCAACGTTCCGACGATTTCCGTCCCGAAGTCCATGAACAGTGCACCGTTTGCCAATGTTTCTTTGTGAAGCGGCTCTTTAGAATATACTTGAAGCGGGTGGACGGGTTTCTCAGAGAAGATATGATCAGTCTGCTTACAGACAGCTTTTTCCGTGAGCTTCGGAGCTATGCGGCTATCGTAATTCTCGACAAAACAGGTATCGTATCCAACGGTATGGGAGGGCAGATAGGCGCGTAGAACAGCACAGTCCCACGTTTCGTCGGTTTTTTCGATTGGCTTTCCGTCTGCCGTGATTTCCGCGATCAAACCGATCCGCCGGTCGCCGCTGTTATAGGCGCGGTTGATCAGTCCCTGATAATAGACTTCGGCTTCGACGGTGTTTTCACCCGTGTGGACGAATTTGGTTATGTCGTACTCGTTCCAGTAATAGCAGAACGGATAGCCTTGCGCCGGTCCTTGTCCGACGTATTCGCCGTTGATCTTCAGCCGATAATAGTCGTCGGCGCTAATGCGGATGCCGTATTTTTCCGCCTTTTGAGAAGTGACAAACGATTTGCGGAACAGAATGTGGAGATGTCGCAGTTCCTCCGGCAATTCTACCGTCTGATTGTCGAGCTCCTTATGATAGACGTTGATCGGGGAAAGCACCGCATACGCGCGGGGACAGATCCATTGGCCTTTGGAAAAAACGCTTCTTGTCATCTTTCTCTCCTGCTTTTTTCTCATTATACTTCATTTTCCTTTTTATTGCAATAAAAACGGGGTTGTACCAAAACTATTTTCATGCCATTTTTCTTGTAAAAGATGCACAAAAAATTTCGGGAGGCGTTTTTGCCTCCCGATTTTTGTGCATTATGCGAATTTTGCTACAACCCCGTTTAATATTTCTTTATGTTACCATCTGTAAATCACGAGACCGTACACCCAAAGAGCAAATACGAGGATCGGAACGACGATGGTGAAAAATGGTTTCATCCAGGTTTTGACCTTGATGCCTTTTCCGGCGTTTGCCTCTTTCACAAATTCATCCCACCCCCAGCCGAATTTGCCGGAAGCAATGAAAGCAAGCATGGCAACGGAACCGAGAGGCTGAATGAGTGTTTCGACAATAGAACTCCACAGATCGAGGAATCCGAGTCCGGGACCGTCCTGCGCGGCAGAATAGAAACCAGAAAGTACGCTACCTTCCAGAGCCATCGGCAGGCAGAGAACAGCCATTGCGATACCGAGGATGAGACAGCCTTTCTTTCTCGACCAGCCGGTGAGGTCTCTGACCATGGCCAAAATGTTTTCAAATACGGCAAGGACGGTGGACATAGCGGCGAAAATCATAAAGAGGAAGAAGAGAGAACCCCAAATACGGCCGCCGGGCATATTGTCAAAAACGGTGACCATGGTAGTAAAGAGAAGCGGGGGGCCGGCGTCAACGGGGATATCGTAAGTAAAGCAGGCAGGGAAGATGATAAAGCCTGCCATCAAAGCAACGAAGGTATCCAGAGAGATGACGCTTACACTCTCGCCGACAAGAGAACGGTCTTTTCCGATATAACTGCCGAAGATTGCCATGGACCCCATACCGAGGCTCAGACTGAAAAATGCCTGTTTTACAGCGGCGATGATCACATTACCGTTGATCTTGGAAAAATCGGGTTTGAGATAGAAGGCAACGCCTTCTTTGGCTCCGGACATCGTGCAGGAGCGGATGGCAAGAACGATCATCAGAGCGAAAAGGGCGAGCATGATATACTTCGTGACCTTTTCGAGGCCCTTTTGCATATTGAAGGAGAGAACCACGAAACCGATGACTACAACGATGAGCATACAAATGACGTTCATCGACGTGTTGGAAATGGTGGCACCGAATTCAAGAACTTCTATATCTCCCGTAATGAATTTGAAGAGATAATAGAAGAAATAGCCGGCGATGGTCGTATAGAACAGCATCAGCGCACAGTTACCGATCAGAGAGAGATAACCGAAGAATCCCCATTTCTTCTTACCTTGTTTGGCAAGAGACTGATACATGAATACAGGGCTCTTCTGTGCGGCACGGCCGATGGCAAATTCCGCCGTCATGACGGGCAGGCCGATCACAATGAGGGCAATGATATAGCAGAGTAAGAATGCGCCGCCGCCGTTATTGCCCACACGCCAGGGGAAAGTCCAGACGTTTCCAAGTCCTATGGCGCATCCGGCGCTGAGCAGGATGAAGCCGAGACGGCTGGAAAGCCTTTCGCGTTTTTCTTCCATAATAACCTCCGTAAAAAAATAACCCTCTGTTCCCGGAAACAGGAACAGAGGGCGAATAGTCTTCGCGGTACCACCTCTGGTTTGCCCGCATTTGCAAAACGAGCCTTTCCATGTGCCGACACACATGATGCGCGTTATCGGGCGCACCCGGCTGTCCCTACTGGAATCCGTTCAGGAAGCTGCTCGGGAAGGAATTCGTTTCCGCTCGCCTGCATCCTCGCACCAACCGGATGCTCTCTGAAAGGCGATCATGAAATTACTGGTTTCCGTCGTCGCATTGAAAAAATCGTTTTATATGGAATGATAAAACTTTAACATATTTGTCGTAAAAAGTCAAGAACTTTTGAAAAAGAACGTTGAATTTTTTCATAAAAAAGAAAAAGACAGAAATTCTTTTGGAAACGGAACTATCTGCTGTCAAAAAGCCAAAAGCGATCCGTTCCCGTTATTCTTCCAGCAAATAATGGAGGATCCTTTCCGGGTCGTTCAAAAAATCTTTCGTGATTTTATAGTGTTCCGTATCACGATAATTGACCGCATTAACTCCATTTTCCGACAATTCCAAAATTCCGCCGTCCGGAAAAGACATCAGAATAGGGGAGTTAGTAGAGATGATCAACTGGGAGTTCTTTTGCACAAGGCGGTTGATCTCGACCATAAGCGACAGGATCCGCATCGGCGAAAGAGCGGCTTCCGGCTCGTCCAATATGTACAGACCATTCCCCGAAAATCGATTATGCACGATGGCGAGAAAACTCTCCCCGTGTGACTGCTCGTGCAGAGAGACACCGCCGTAGGATTCGATGACAGGCGGACTGAAAGAGGGAGCACCGTCCATATCGTCAATATTCGTCGCCACGTTGTACAGGCTTTCAGCTCGCAGAAAAAAGCCGTCGCTCGCAAAGGAACGCCGTGAAAGTGTGATGTGCCGATACAGTTCGGAATGGGTGTCGTTGGTGGAAAAACGGAAATTTTTCGTTCCGCCCTCCGCGTTGAACCCGTACGCTATAGCAATCGCTTCCAGCAACGTGGATTTTCCCGTCCCGTTTTCTCCGACCAAAAAGGTGACCGGCCTGTCGAACGAAATGCTGTTTTCGGCAAGATATCGGATGACGGGAAGATCGTTCAGATAGGAGTTTACGTCCAATTCGTTATCGAACGAAACGGCTCTGATGTATTGCGGGTTCACTTTTCTTCTCCTTTCATTCAAAAAATCCAATTACTTTATTTCAAAAAAGACGGATATTTCCGCGCGGACGGAAAATAGCATTCGGTAAAGCACCGGTGGTCGTGATCACGGAAAAAGAGCCCCATGCTGTTATCTTCATAGACGTGCAGAAAAACGCTCCGGCAAACGTAGCCTCGGATATTCTCAAAACTGGAAACGTCGATCTGCGGAATATCGTGCCAGTCCACGCCGGAAATGCGACGATAGGCATTTTCTTTTGCCCATTTATAGTCTCCGATGTGCGCGTGTCCGTAGAGATGGAGTACCACGTTATCGGGAAGCGGGAGCAGCTTTTCCAATAAAGCGGAGGGACGGTTACCGCCCGGATACGGGTAATGAGATGCTGTGATAACGGGGCCTTTTTCAGCTTCGATTTCGGCTTTTAGCCGAGCGATCCTATCTTCCAACGGATACTTTTCGAAAGGATCGGGCAAGTTTTGATGAAAGACTCGCCAGCTTTGATCTTCGGCAACGTGATCGCCGAGAAAAAAGACGGTCAAGTCTCCGTATGTCTGCTTAAAAAACCAGTCGCTGCAATGCTCTGTGGTCGTCCATCCCGGATGCTTCTTGACCGTTTCCCAAAACGGAAGCGTCGGCGGTATATCGGTTTCCTTTATACTGTTCGTATATTCCATATCGTGGTTTCCCATCACAAAGCAGAGCGGGATCCCTATTTCGGAGAAGGCTTTTTCTTGCATGACTGACATTTTGCTCAGATGATCCAAGTCTTTGCCCTCTACCGCGTCGCCGAGATACCACATCACGTCTGCGGAAAGACCGGATTCGATAAAGTCGCTTGTACAAATTTTCAGACAGCTTTCCGCATTTTTCGGATCGCGTTGTTGAAGATCGGAAAAGACCCAAGCTTTGAATTTCGCTTTTTTCAGAGATTCATTGTAGAGAATTTCGTGAATTGTTTTATCGGTCATAATGGTTTACCAATCTGCAATATCGTTTTTTGTCACTATATCATTTTTGTGTGGAAAAGTCAAGTTGAACGAGATTTGGCCGGAGGTCGTGCGGCAGAATTCACTCGGCAGGCAAGCATAGAAAAAGACACCCGGCGGGTGTCTTTTTCTATGCTTGGCGTAATGGAACAGAAAAGATACAGGACAATTATGATTCGGAATTTGCTTTTTTATCAGAAATATGATCACAAGTCAATGTTGCCGAATGAATATCCCCGCGGCACTCTATTGTCCCGGCTTGCAGATGATAGCACTCCGTTATATTGTTACAGATAACTTTTTGACAGTTTATTTCATTGACTTTAATGTTACCTTCGCACTTAACATCCCCATTTATGGTGCCGCTTTGTATGCTTTGATGGCAAACTACGTCTCCGTTGATGGAGCCGTCAGAAATAATATGCCCGTAAACTTCCACCTTAAAATATTGCGTTCTGTCGTTGCAGTCATGAGGAAACGCAATTTCTATCGGGGGTTCATCAGGTGAAAAGGTGGATGAAACCTTGACGATTTTGCTCCCTCTCATTTGAACGACTCTGAAAACATCATCGTTCTTCAAAAAAGATTGAATATCTGAATAAATCTCAATACTATCTGAAAACAGCGCGTCGATGGGAACGTTGAAAAGATCAGCGATTACCGGCAACAACATAATATCGGGCGTGTTGGCATTATTTTCCCATTTGGAAACTGCTTGAGAAGATACACCCAACTTTTTAGCGACCTCTTCTTGAGTTATGTTCTTTTGCTGCCTTAATTGCTTAATGTTATTTCCAATGCTCATATGATCGACTCCTTTCCTGCAAAAATATAATATCATTTTTTGATTACTATTTCAATGGAGCGTGTCTCTTGTTTCTCAACCGTTGCTTTAATTTTGCCTGTTTGCGACCTCCGGGTTATCGCCTACGGCACCCGTCGCCGTCGCATGTCGTTTGGCGCGCGCGGACAAGCCGTGCTTCCCAAACTCGCGCTTGGGGCGACACCGCTTGAAAAAACGCCATGTCAATGGCGTTTTTTC
>JAGHUY010000190.1 GCA_018064545.1 Candidatus Apopatosoma intestinale
ACGGTGATAGTCCGGATGAGAAAAGGTTCAACAAATGCTCCCCATCCGGGAGTTTTTTTGTTGCGTCGGAAATGTGAGGCAACATGAAAAAGAAAAAGTATTCCGTCTGACGTCTGCCCACGGTAGCGATTCTCTCGGCACTGGCTACGGTGCTTATGATATTGGAATTTTCCATTCCGATCGTGCCGAGTTTTTTGAAAGTCGACTTTTCCGACCTGCCCGCACTGCTTGCCGCCTTTTCGATGGGGCCGCTTGCCGGGGCTTTGGTCGAACTCATAAAGAATTTGCTCCATCTCCCGTTTACTCAGTCAACGGGCGTGGGAGAACTCGCCAATTTCCTTTTGGGAAGTGCTTTTGTCATTCCGGCCGGAATCGTATATCAGAGAATAAAATCCAGAAAAGGTGCCCTGATCGGAGCCTTGACCGGCATGGCTTTGGCAGGGGCGGTCAGTTTTCCCGTCAATCTGTGGATCACGTATCCGTTTTATACGGTGTTCATCCCGATGGAATCCATTATCGAAGCATACCACGTTCTGTTCCCGCCGATCGATACGCTGCCGAAAGCGCTTCTCTTTGTCAACGTTCCGTTTACGGTGCTCAAAGAGGCGGTGAACGTTATCATTACGTTTCTGATTTATAAAAAAATTTCTCCCTTGCTGAAAGGAAAGACAAAATGAGTCAATATCTGTATATCTTTCTGATCTCCATGGTGCCGCTGATCGAGCTCCGCGCCGCCGTGCCCGCCGGAATCGCTATGGGACTTCCGTGGCCGTGGGTATTGGTTGTTTCCATCATCGGAAACTGCCTTCCCGTGCCGTTTATTCTGCTTCTCGTCAAAGCGGTACTGCGCTGGATGCGTTCCTGCCGGGTTCCTCTGTTCGTCAAGATCGCCAACTGGCTCTATGAAAAAGCAGAGAAGAATCGGGTGAAAATCGAAAAATACGCCGTGTGGGGTCTCTATCTTTTCGTGGCTATTCCGCTTCCGGGTACGGGAGCATGGACGGGGTCGCTGGTGGCGTCCGTTTTCGATATGCCAAAAGGAAAAGCCACGCTGTCTATTGTGGCCGGTGTGATTTCGGCAGGGCTCATCATGACGCTCGGCTCGACCTTCGTCAAGTTTATCGTGGGACTTTTTTAGCCGGAAAGACTTGACAGAAACGATTTCATGTGATACAATAACAAAGTCTTATCAAGAGTGGTGGAGGGACTGGCCCGATGAAACCCGGCAACCTGTTTTTACAAGGTGCCAATTCCCGATAGATGAGAGCCATATTGCCGTGCGCTCGCCCTCGGGATTTTCCCGGGGGATTTTTTTGATATAGGACAAAAAAGTTCAGAAGAGACAAGAAAGAGGACAGAGACATGAAACGTTATTTTGCAACCGAGTCCGTGACACCCGGACATCCCGACAAAGTCTGCGACCGGATTTCCGACAGCGTTCTGGATGCGATCTATGCGGTCGATCCGATGGCACGTGTGGCCTGTGAAACGTGTGCGACCACCGACCTGGTCATGGTGATGGGTGAGATCACGACAACCGCGAAGATTGATATGGAAACGATCGTCCGCGATGCCATTCGTGAGATCGGGTACATATATCCCGATTGCGGTTTTTCAGCCGATACCTGCACGGTGATCAATAAGATACACCGTCAGTCACCGGATATTGCTCTCGGCGTGGACAAGTCCATGGAAGCCAAAAAGGGCGATGATTCCGCTTATGACATCGGTGCCGGCGATCAGGGCATGATGTTCGGCTTTGCCTGTGACGAAACCCCTTGCTATATGCCGCTTGGCTACGTGATCGCCTGTGATTTGGCAAAGAAACTGACGGAAGTCAGACAGAACGGAACGCTTTCCTATCTGCGCCCCGACGGCAAGACGCAGGTGACCGTCGAGTATGATGACGACCGTGTTGTACGGTTGGCCAATATCGTGGTGTCGACTCAGCACGCCGCCGACGTCTCGCTGGATCAGATCCGCCGTGACGTGATCGAAAACGTGATTAACCCCGTGGTCCCCGCGGGGCTGATCGATGAGAACACCGAAATTTACGTCAATCCGACCGGACGTTTTGTGATCGGCGGCCCGGATGGCGACAGTGGTCTGACGGGACGCAAGATCATCGTGGATACCTACGGCGGTTATGGCCGTCACGGCGGTGGCTGCTTCTCCGGCAAAGACCCGACCAAGGTGGATCGCAGTGCTTGTTATGCCGCCCGTTACGTGGCAAAGAATATTGTCGCGGCCGGTATCGCGAAGAAGTGCGAAGTGCAGATCGCCTATGCCATCGGCGTCGCCAAACCGCTTTGCGTGAACGTCAATACGTTCGGTACGGGTATCTGTGACGATGAGAAAATCGCCCGGGCCGTGACTGAGGTCGTTGACCTCCGTCCTGCCGCCATCATTGAGCATCTCGGACTCCGTGCGCCGATTTACAAAGATTTGTCCGCTTTCGGCCATTTCGGAAGAGAAGAACTAGGTGTCCGGTGGGAAAAAATCGATATTGCCGCCGCTCTCGCCGAAAAAATTAAAAAATAAACACAAAAAAGTCTCTTTTTCATAGGATACGAATAGAAATAGACCGTATCCGGAAAAGGGGCTTTTTTTATGGTTCTGATCGGCATCATCCTTTTGTCATTTGCCATTTCGCTCAGCATTGTGTTACTGGGCTATCTTTTGATTTCTTTTTTTGCTTTCAATGAAATCCAAAAGAGCGAAGAAGTGAAAATATCGGAGAATTGTGTCAAAATATTTGCAAATGTGGACAGTTTGGAGTATTATATAAGGTGTAGTATGTTTGCTTGTTCGGGACGGGACGTCGTGATCGTGATCTGTCTGAATCCCGCCGACAGGCATTTTGACGAGATGATTTCCATTGCGAGAACCTTTGCAAAACAGTATGGGAACATACGCTATGAGTTGATGGAAAAGGAACGGGTATGAACGAAGACAGAGAAAAAGCGAATACGATGCTCACACTCGCGGGAATCGTCGAAAAGGTCATTTACCGGAACGATGAAAACGGATATGCGGTATGTGAGATCAGCACGGCCGAAGAAGAACTCTTCACGCTGGTGGGAAATATGCCGTATCTTTGCGAAGGGGAGACGATCACGGCGTTCGGGTCGTGGGTGACGCACCCGTCTTTCGGCCGTCAGTTTCAGGCGGATGCCTATGAAAAACAACTCCCCGTGACGGCAACGGCCATCGAAAAGTATCTGGCATCCGGTGCGATCCGGGGGATCGGCAAAATCACGGCGGAACGGATCGTCCGGCAGTTCGGGGAAGAGACGCTGAACGTCATGGAGCACAATCCCGACTGGCTTACGGACATTCCCGGCATTTCGCCGAAAAAAGCAAAACAAATCGGGGAAGCGTTCTTGGCTCAAACCGGGATGCGGAACGTTCTGATGTTCTGCCGCAACTATTTCGGCCCGATCACCTCTGCCAAAATCTATAAAAAGTGGGGACAGGGGGCGGTGGAGCGCATCCGCCGGAATCCCTATCTTCTCTGCGGAGAATCCCTCGGCATCGGATTTGAAAAAGCGGATGCCGTAGCACATGATCTGGGGATCGCCAAAAACGCACCCGAACGGATCGCGGCGGGCGTACAGTTTATTTTGCAACACAACGCGGTGGCAAACGGCCATACGTATCTGCCGATGGACAAGCTTCTGGCGGTATCGCAAAAGCTCCTTTCCTGCACAGAGTCCGAAGCGGAAGACGAGATGGCGCAGATGGTGTATCGACGGGAGATCGTGGAATCGACCCGTAACCAAGCAAAATGCGCGTATCTGAAAGAATATTGGGACGCGGAGCAGTATATTTCCGCCAAGATGGACTTGCTGGATCACGTCAGCCACGCGCAGTCGGAAACCAACTTGTCCGGCTTTATCACCACGGTGGAGATGGAGACGGGACTCCGATATGCCGCTTTGCAAAAAAGGGCGATCGCCGAGGCGGTGACGCACGGCGTCTTTCTGCTGACCGGCGGCCCCGGAACCGGAAAAACGACGGTCGTCCGTGCCATTATCCGGATTTTTCAATCCATGGGTCTTCGTATCGCGCTGGCTGCGCCGACGGGACGTGCCGCCAAGCGGATGTCCGCCTCCGCAGGGGAGGAAGCCAAGACGATCCACCGTCTCCTAGAGGTGGATTTTCACAGTGAGGACAAGCTCTCGTTCCGAAAAAACGAAAACGATATGCTGGAAGAAGACGTGGTCATCATTGACGAAGCGTCGATGCTGGACCTGCTTCTCACCAACGCGCTTCTGAAAGCCATGAAGCCCGGAGCGCGTCTGATCCTGATCGGAGATGCCAACCAGTTGCCGCCGGTCGGAGCGGGTTACGTCTTTGACGACGTGCTGAAAAGTGATCGGTTTGCGGCCGTGGAACTGACGCACATTTTCCGCCAAGCAAAAGAAAGTCTGATCGTTGTCAACGCCCACGCCGTCAACCACGGGGAGTCCATGAATTTGGAGAGCAAAGAGGGAGATTTCTTCTTTTTGCCTCGTTCCAGCGACGCCGAGACGGTGGAGACCATCGTTTCCCTCTGCGAAAAACGGCTTCCGAAACGGTACGGTGTTTCGGTGATGGACGGGATTCAGGTCATCACGCCGTCGCATAAGGGCGAAGCGGGAACCGACTTACTCAATACGGCATTGCAACACTGCATCAATCCGCCGAGCCGGGAGAAAAAAGAGAAAAAAGTGCGTGACAAGGTTTTCCGGGAAGGCGACAAAGTCATGCAGATCCGGAACAACTACGACATCGAATGGCAGAAGAACGGGGTAGAGGGCAACGGTATCTTTAACGGGGACATTGGGATTATCCGAAAAATCGACTTGTCAGAGGAAACCATTACCATTGACTTTGAAGACAAAATATGCGAATATGACAATACGATGATGGACGAGCTGGAACTGGCCTATGCCATCACCGTTCACAAGAGTCAGGGCAGTGAGTATCCCATCGTCGTGATGCCGCTCTACCGCTATACGCCGAAACTTCTGACACGAAATCTACTCTATACCGCCATCACCCGTGCGCAGACCATGGTCGTTCTGGTGGGCGACGCGGCGGTGGCTGATGCCATGGTGCAGAATAACAAACAGGCAAAACGCTATACGGGATTGAGGGAACTTCTTGAAACGTTTGATTAGATTTTTACGGGATTTTCTTCGGGTGAAAAAATGTGCCGTCTGCGGTGCTGTGATCGACGAGTCTCATCGTGATCTTTGCAGGAACTGCGAGAAAGACTATGACAAATTACTTCGGGAAACCTGCTTTTCCTGCGGAGCCGAAGCCCCGTTTTGTCGCTGTGACACCGATGTATCGATCGGAAGCGACCGGCAGACGAGTTTATTCTTTCTTCGCTCCGGCTTTTCCCGCCGAATGGTGTATTCGCTGAAACGGCAGGGACGGCGAAGGACTGTGGATTTTCTGACCGAAGAGCTCGCTGAGGTCGCGGATCGCGCAAAGGGCGAAACGAACCTCTCCGCTTTTGTCATTACCTATATTCCGAGACGGAAAAAGAGCATCCGGCATTACGGATTTGATCAGACAGAACTATTGGCGACCGCTCTGTCCAAGCGGCTTTCCATTCCGCTTGTCCGGGCTTTCCGTCATACGGGCCGAGCGGTACAGAAGAAAAAGTCAAAACGCGATCGGAAAGAAAACGCCGAAAAGAGTTATGAGCTTCTTCCGTCGGTGCCGGTGGAGGGAAAGAATTGGATACTCCTTGACGACGTCATCACGACCGGAAGCACGATGCACGCCTGTGCCCGTCTTCTCAAACAGAACGGAGCCGGGATCGTCTGGGCTTTTTCGGTTGCAAAATCTTGATTCTATCGGGACTTTCTCGAAATAATACATTTGTATAGCAGGAGATTTATGAAAAAGAAAAGAAGCGAACCCCGCGATAAAAAACGCGCTGGCCTCGGAAAACTTCTCGGGCTTCTCATGGCCGCTTTTGTGGCGATGGCTTCCTTTATCCAGTTCGGACTGAAAAAAGACCTGTACGGGTTTACTTATTATTACGCTCACGGCTTTGTCAGCTCTTTCGGAAAGCGGGAACGGAATCTGATCGAAAAGACCGATCTTCCCGTTGTTTCCCAAGCGACGGAGGAGATAGCGTCTAACAGCCGCGTGACGGTCAGTCACGCCATGTGGCTCGTCAATGCCGGGTATCCGATCTCGGAGGAGGCCGTGTCATCCGTCGAGCTTTTCGAGTCGGAAAACGGATGGCTCGTCTCGTCTACCGCCTATGAGAAACTGGCGGAACTCTTTGCCGCCTGTCGGGAGGAGACGGGAAGCGATCCCATCGTGACCAGTGCCTATCGGACTTTTGAGGAGCAGGAAGCGTTATATGCCAGTACGCCGGACGTGGCGGTGGAGGCGGGGACAAGTGAACACCAATGCGGGCTTGCCGTAGACATCAAAACGGAGGGTTATGCTTCGCGCCGCTTCATCCTCAGGGTTTGCGGAATGTGGTGGGAGAAAAACGCGGCTCGTTTCGGCTTTATCATCCGCTATCCCTATTGGGGTCGGAAAACCACAATGGTGACGTATGAACCGCGGCATTTGCGGTATGTGGGGGTTCCTCATGCCGAGATCATCACGCGAAGCCATATTACGCTCGAAGAGTATTAT
>JAGHUY010000326.1 GCA_018064545.1 Candidatus Apopatosoma intestinale
GCCACGTCGCAGACGGAGCCCATGGCCACGATCACGCGGTCAGCGTCCGGAGCGCCGTAGTAGTTGAAGAGCTGATAATTCGTGCCGAGTTTGGCGTTGACCTTGCCCATGTATTCCTCGACGACTTCGGGGAATTTCTCATAGTAGGAGTTGCAGGCCTCTCTGTGCTGGAAGAAGATATCGCCGTTTTCGGCGGAGCCGCGCAGGATCGGATGCTCCGGATTGAGGGAGCGGGCGCGGAACTCTGCGACAGCGTCCATATCGACCATCTCTTTGAGGTCTTCGTAATCCCACGCCTCGATCTTCTGAATCTCATGAGAGGTACGGAAACCGTCGAAGAAGTTCAGAACCGGCACGCGGCCCTTGATGGCGGACAGGTGAGCGACGGCACCGAGGTCCATGATCTCCTGCTGGTTGGTCTCGGCGAGCATCGCGAAACCGGTCTGACGGCAGGCATAGACGTCGGAGTGGTCACCGAAGATGTTCAGCGCGTGCGAAGCAACGCAACGGGCAGACACGTGGATGACGCAGGGAAGCAGTTCGCCGGCGATCTTATACATATTCGGGATCATCAGAAGAAGACCCTGGCTGGCGGTGTAAGTGGTGGTGAGCGCACCGGCGGCGAGAGAACCGTGAACGGCACCGGCGGCACAGCCTTCGGATTCCATCTCGATGACCTTGACGTTTTCACCGAAGATGTTTTTGGCCGGCTCGCCGAAAATGTTCTTATCGGTGGCAGACCAGGTGTCGGTCACTTCTGCCATAGGGCTGGAAGGAGTGATCGGGTAGATGGCGGCAACCTCCGTAAACGCGTACGATACGTGCGCGGCGGCGGTGTTACCATCCATGGAAATCTTTTTTCTTGCCATGATGTAACCTCCAAGTTATAGATTTATGATTCTATTATAAACCTTGTCCCCGAAAAAGTAAAGCACCCAAGCAAAAAAAGTGCCGGAAAAGTTCTTTTTCTTTTCCTCTTCTGACTAAAAGAGAAAAGGGCATCCAAAAATAGAAAAGCGACAAAAAAACTCTTTCCATTTCGGGAAATCCGTGCTATACTGAACGTAGAATGTCGCAAAAGAAAGGAGCTATGGGTTGAAAAAGATTCTGTTCGTGTTCGGGGTGCGTCCCGAGGCCATCAAACTGTGTCCCGTCATCCTGGCGGTGCGGGAGAAAAAGACGCTTTCAGCGGTCGTCTGTGTGACGGGTCAGCATCGGGAGATGCTCGATTC
>JAGHUY010000239.1 GCA_018064545.1 Candidatus Apopatosoma intestinale
TTTCGTGATGGAGCCTCGCGTCCACGCGGCTTTTGGCATAATCGGTGAACAGGATGATTGACAGCGCCACGGCACCGAACGAGCCGCCGATGGCGGCAAGCCACCGGAGCGAGGCGCCGGAGATGAGTATCATGACCGCGCCTATCAGAAACAGGATGATCGTACCCGACATATGGCGTTCGAGAAGCGTCGTCGCGCAGACGACGCCGATGATCATTGCCGGGTACAGGATGCCGTAGCGGAACTCGCCGGCACGCTTCGCGTAGATCGAGAAATAATAGGCGAGAAGGAGCGCGAGGGCGAACTTCATGATCTCCGACGGTTGGATGGAGATCGGGCCGATATAGATCCAACGCGTCGCGCCCTTGGCGGAACTGCCGAGGAACGGGACGGCGAGCAGTAACAGATAGGATGCCGCAAAGATCGGCAGGGTCAACTTTTTGATAAACGTATAGTCGATATGCGAGACGGCAATGGCCACCACGACGCCGGCGGCCGCCCAGACGGCCTGCTTTTTAATAAAAAAGAAGCTGTCGTGATATTTGAACTCGGCAAAGACGTAACTTGCCGAGAAGATCATGACACTGCCGAGGCAGAGCAGAAGCAGGACGAGGATCAGAAAGGGAATATCCATGCCGTGTTTTTCTCGGAAAATGATGATCTCTTCCGCCGGATGGAAAAACGAGGTTTTGGCAGGTTCTTCCGGCATCCGGTCGTCTGTCCGGCGAGCCGATCCGCGCACGGGCGTTTTTCCCGGGGCGGTTTCCCGGACGCGGGAGCCGCTTCCGGGGCGAGGGGTTCTTTCCATGGCAGGGTTCCTTTCTTCCGATCGGATCGGAGGGGGTGTGGGTTCAGCAGAAAAACCGGAACGCGAGAATGGCGATCGCCCCGAAGACGGTCGTCGAAACGAGGGCGACGAGGACGATTTTGTTTTCGCTCCATCCGCGCTTTTCAAAATGGTGATGGATCGGCGCCATCAGGAAGAGTCGTTTGCCGTGCGAGAGTTTATAGTATGCGACTTGCAGAATGACGGACGCTTCCTCGATCAGATAGACAAGGCCGACGAGGACGATCAGCACCTCATAATCCGCGAGGATCGAAAGGCCGACGACGATCCCGCCGAGAAAGAGCGAACCCGTGTCGCCCATAAAGACCTTGGCGGGGTGGAGGTTATACGCGAGGAAGCCGAACAGGCCGCCGACGACACAGGCGGCGAGAATCGAGAGGTCCGGCAGATTCAGAAGAAAGCCGAGCGAGACGAAAAACGCGCAGACGGCGACGGAGACGGAGCCGCAAAGCCCGTCGATGCCGTCGGTCAGATTGACGCTGTTGTCGATCCCGACGATGAAGATGAGCAAAAGCACGTAATAGGCAAAACCTAGGTCGAACGAGACGGGGAAGCAGAAGAACGACACCACGGTGTCGATCTCACCGGTCGCCGCCATGCCGAACAGATACAGGGCGGCCGCGAGAAACTGAAAGACGAGTTTTTGCACGGGAGTAAGCCCTGCGTTCTGTTTTTTGCGGAATTTGGTCAGATCATCGACGACGCCGACAAGCCCCATCGAGACGCCCAGCCCGAGTGTGAGCAACAGGCCGACCGGGGTTTCGTCGGAAAAGGCCGCATAGATCGGGACGGCGACGAGCGTCGGCAGGATGAAAAAAAGCCCGCCCATCGTTGGAGTGCCCTCCTTGCCGGCGTGCCAGCGGGGACCGTCTTCCAAAATCTTTTGGCCGAGCTTTTTGCTTTTGAGAACCGGGATTCCGAAGTGTCCGAGCGTGATGCTCGCCAAAAAACAGATCAGAGCATAGAGAAAACAGGAAAGCATGCCGGTTTTTTCCTCCGTTTTATTTTAATAAGGAAAGAAATGGGATCTTCCTCAATCGAAGCCGGCGGCTTCGATTTCACCGCGAGCGGGCGAGCGATTTCATCGCGGCATTGCGTGATTTCACCCGAGCTTGCGAGGATTTCATTCATTTGGGAAGGGAGCCGGGCGGACGGTTCTCGGGCGTCCGCCCGGTATTATGAAAAAGAGAAAATCGTAGTGAAGTTTTCAGTTTACAGTTTTCAGTTTTCAGAAAAGGGAAACGAGGTTACAGTTTTCAGTTTTCTGAAAAGAGAGACTGGGGGTTTTCAGAAATTACAAAAGCGAGACGACGTTTTCGAGGGCAACGCGTCGGCTGGCTTTGAACAGAACGGTGTCGCCGTCATGCAAGACCTTCCGGATCGCGTCGGCGATCTCGGCCGGGGTGTTCGACGGAAGTTCGACGATATGGGATGCGTCCATGCCGTTTTCTCTCGCGCCGTCGGAAATGGCGCGGGCATTTTCACCCACGGTGATGAGCAGGTCGGTTCCCTTGGCGTAGGAGCGTCCGACGCTCTTGTGCAGATCGCGGCTGAACGAGCCGAGTTCCAGCATCTCCCCGAGTACGGCCACGCGACGGCCGCCGTCGGCCACGTCGCCGAGGACGTCCAGCGCCGCCATCATGGATTCCGGCGAGGCGTTATAGCAATCGGAGATGAACGTATAGGCGTTGCGCTTTTCGATCTCGGTGCGCAGGGCGACCGCTTCATATTTGAGAAGCCCCGTGCGGATGTCCTCTTCGGAAATACCGGAGAGGATGCCGCAGACGACGGCCGCCATGGCGTTGTAGATATTATGCCGGCCGCGCGTGCGGATTTCCAGATCGCGGAGAACTTCGTCGCCGTTGCGGATGTCCAGATCAAAGAGGAAACCGGCGTCCGTCTTGCGGATATTGACCGCGTTATACTGACAGGTCGGGTTTTCGATGCCCATATATTTCGGGCAGACTTTTCCGGTGTTCAGATGGCGGAGCAGAGGCTCGTCGCCGTTTAAGAGCAGGATACCGTCCTCTTTCATGCCGTCGAGAATCTCCAATTTGGCGTCCCGGATGGCCTCCCGCGAGCCGAGGTTTTCGATATGCGCCGTCCCGATGTTGGTGATGACGGCAATGTCCGGTTCCGCAATGCGGGAAAGGCGGCGAATCTCGCCCGGATGGTTCATGCCCATCTCCACGACCATCGCTTTATACGAAATGTTGAGTTTGAAGAGTGTCAGGGGCAGACCGATTTCGTTATTGAAGTTGCCCTCGGTCTTGTTCGTCTTATATTTGGTATCGAGGACGGAATAGATGAACTGCTTGGTCGTGGTCTTGCCGACACTGCCGGTCACCGCGACCGTGATCGTGCCGAAACGGCGGCGGTATTCTCTCGCCAGCAGGCCGAGGGCTTCTACGGTGTCGGAGACGAGAATATAAGGGATTTCGTCAGAGGGAACACGGGTGACGACGGCGCAACGAGCCCCGCGGCAGATCGCTTCGGCGGCAAAATCGCCTCCGTCATACGTCTCCCCCGGGATGCCGAAAAAGATGTCGTCGGGTTGCACCGTGCGGGTGTCGATCGAGACTCCGTAGATGATGCTTTCTTCGTTTTCGGCGTGCAGTTCGCCCCCGATCACACGGGCGATGTCCACCAAACTCATGCCGTTATCGTTCAGACCAAAATACATCTTATTTCCCTTGTTCCTTTCCCTTTTTTATGATTTCGGAAACGATGTCCCGTTCCCGAAATTCTCTTTTTCCGTTTTGTTCGATCAGATCATGTTCATGTCCCTTGCCGGCGAGGAGAAGCACGTCGCCGGGGTGTCTCTCATAGATCGCCCGTTCGATGGCCGCGCGCCGGTCGGGGATGATTTCATAGTTGTCTTTGCCGATACCCGCCCGAATGTCGGCGAGGATCGCGTCCGGGTCTTCGCTTCTCGGATTATCCGACGTCAGATAGACGAAATCGGCCGCTTCCGAGGCGATTTTCCCCATTTCCGGCCGCTTGCCGCGGTCGCGGTCGCCGCCGCATCCGAAGAGAACGGCGAGCCTTCCCCGGCAGATGCCGCGAAGGGAAGAGAGAGCCTTTTCCAGCGCGTCCGGCGTATGGGCAAAATCGAGATAGACGTCAAAGTCGGTGCCGGTATCCAGCCGTTCCATGCGCCCCGTGACGGGGGCGAAGTCCGCAAACGGTTCATCCGGGAGCCTGCCGCAAAGGAGCAGGACGGCGGCGAGTGCCGCGCCGAGGTTGTACGGCTGAAACGAGCCGACGAGACCGGCCCGGACGGGAATCCGGTTTTCTCCCGTATCGAGAGTAAACGAGACGCCGTCGCGGTCAGCACGGGGTGAGACGATGCGGAAATCCGCGTTCTCGTTTTCCCCGTAGTAGAAGACGTCGCCGGCGGCCGCCCACGCCATATCCCGGGCGGCGGGGTCGTCGAGGTTAACAAGAGACGTGCGGCTCGCGGCAAAGAGTTTACTCTTGGCCGCCGCGTAGGCCTCTTCCGTTTTGTGATAATCCAGATGGTCGCGCGTGAGGTTCGTGAAGATGCCGAGGTCAAAAGAAATGTCCGCGACGCGCCCTTGGACGAGCGCGTGGGAGGAGACCTCCATCACGCAATAGTCCACGTTGTTTTCCCGCATCCGGGAAAGGAGCGGGAGCAGTTCCTCCGGCGGGGGTGTGGTATAGGCCGCTTCTTTGCGCTTGTGTCCGTCGTCGGAAAAGATCGTGCCGACGGTGCCGACCGAATAGCCGAGCCGGCGGAGCAGGTGCGCTGTGGCAAGCGATGTCGTGGTTTTTCCGTTGGTGCCGGTGATGCCGACAATGGGAAATCCGAAATCCATAGACGCCTCCGAAAAGAATGATTTTCGTTTGACGTCCTGTTCCATCCAAACCCGGTTTTTCGGGCTGATTTCCGCTTGGCGGATTTAATCGGTGCCGTTCATATCCCGCATCTCGATCGTGACGACGCTTCCGATGTCCAGAACCGTTCCGGCGGGAACGGACTGCGAGAGAACGGTGGTGCCCAGCCCTCCCGCGCCGGTCAGACGCACGTTGAAGCCGGCCGCGATGAGAGCCTCATTGGCGCTTTGCGCGGTCATGCCGACCACACGGGGCACCGCGGCGGTGCGGGGACTTTCGCCGGACTCGGTGTAGAGAAGCACTTTCCCGCTCTTCGCGGTGACGGTACTGCCCGCCACGGGTACCTGCGTCAGCACGCTCGAACCGGAGCCGATGACCTCATAGGAAAGGCCGAGGGCTTTTAAACGGCTTGCGGCATAGTCGAGAGACGAGCCGCGGAAGTTTTCGATTTCGACGGGTTTTTCGTCGGATACGTCGGGTTCGATGCCGAGATACGGCAGAACCTCGGAGAGAATCTTCGAGACATAAGGGGCGGCGACGGTACTGCCGTAGATCGAGCCGATCGTCGGTTCATCGACGAGGATCAGACAGATGACCTGCGGATCGTCGGCCGGGGCAAAAGCGACGGTGGAGGCGATACGCCCGCTTCCCGTGCCTTTTTCGGAAGTGCCGGTCTTGGCGGCGACGCGGTAGCCGTAGACTTTGGCGTTTTTGGCACCGCCGTCTCCGGACACGCCGTCGGCAAGGATCGTGCTGATCGTGCGGGCGGTCTCCGCGGAGATGACCTGACGGCGGATGACCGGCTCATAGGATGCGATCGTATGACCGTCGGCATCGCGCACCTCGGAGACGAGATACGGGGTGACGAGGTTGCCGCCGTTGGCGACTGCCGCGACCGCCGTGATCTGAGAGAGTGCTGTGACGTTGAACCGCTGACCGAACGAATAGACGGCGAGATCGACGCTGGTGAGTGACGACGCGTAGATCGACGAGGCCTCGCCCGGCAGATCGATGCCGGTCTTTTCGGCCAGCCCGAACGATTTGAAGTAAGAGAGAAAACGGTCGGTCCCGATGCGCTCGGCGAGCATCATCATGGCCGGGTTGCAGGACTGTTGGAGCGCCTCGGCAAAGGAGAGCGACCCGTGTCCCGTCCGTTTATGACAGTGAATGAGACCCGACCAGCCCTCCACACGGTGATAACCGGGGCAGTAGAAGCGGTCGGCGAGGGTGGCGACGCCCTCTTCGATGGCCATGGACGTGGTGAAGACTTTGGCGGTCGAACCGGGTTCATACGTCTCGGTGACGGCCTTGTTGTTCCACGTTTTTAAGAGAATGGCGGAAAGCCCGCTCTGATAATCCGTCGTGCCGACGCCGTAGCGGGAGGCGAGCGAATCGACTTCGTTCTGATAGTATGCCACGACGGAGTAGGGGGCATTCAGATCAAAGGCGGGATAGGTCGCCATCGCATAGACCGCGCCGGTCTGCGGGTTCATGACGATGCCGGCGGCACGGGACTTGGCACCCGATTCCACCGCCGCCTGTTCCAGATATTTTTCGAGATAACTCTGAATCTTTACGTCGAGCGTCGTGACCAGCGACGAACCGTCCTTGGCATCCACGTACTGCTCGTACTGGTAGGGCATATCGGAGCCCTTGCCGTTCTGCGCGGAGACGATCTTGCCGGGTGTGCCGGCGAGCACGTCGTCGTACTGATATTCCAGCCCGTACAGGCCGCCGTCCGTTCCGCAGAAACCGATGACGTGCGACGCAAGCGTGCCGTAGGGGTAGAGCCGCGACGCGGTCTCGACCAGATGAACGCAATGGGCAAGGTCGTGTTCGAGGATAAAGGCGCGGACTTTGTCCGCCGTCTCTTTTTCCACGTTCTTTTTGATCGTCTCGTCCTTGCGGTTGACTTTCTTCGCTTTTTTGAGAATCTCGTCATGATCGACCCCGAGAATCTCCGAAAGACCCCGCGCCACCACCTCGCGCTCTTCTTCCTCCATATCAAAGGGGGAGATGAAGACCCGCTCGGTCGTATAATTCCCGGCGATCACCGTACCGTTCCGGTCATAGATGACGCCGCGGTTCGCGGTCAGCGGAATTTCATACACCATCTGCTCGATGACGAGCGACTGATAATGCTCGTTTTGCAGGATTTGCAGGTAAAAGAGGCGACCGGCGAGCAGAGCCGCCGCAAACGTCGCCACCGAGACGACGGCGAGCGAACGGACACGCATGGTCCGACTGGCACGCCCAAGCAGAGACAGTGGTTTTTCCCGCACGGCTTTCTCTCCTTTCCTCTGTATACAAGAAGAAGCAGAGTACGAAACGCGGTCATTTTCCTCTGCTCCCATCATCCAATTATATGACTCGTTCCCCGATTTATGACTA
>JAGHUY010000291.1 GCA_018064545.1 Candidatus Apopatosoma intestinale
GCCGGCGCGATCAGCACGAAAAAGTGATGGATCCCCTCGCCGGAAAGCCCGTCGATGTGAACGTGTTCGTCCGCCGGATAGGATTTCTCATATAAAATATAGGAAATCCCGTTATCCACGGAAACGGTTTTCTCCGTGCGGGTAAAACCGGCAACGCAGGACGGCGCGCCGTCCTTTTCCGCCGCGGGGTCGAGTGCCACGGCGACCGTGCAGGCACGTTCGGTATAGAAATCCACACCCTGTTTGTCGTCGAAATGCTCGGATTCGGAGTCAAAAGTGAGAATATAGTCTGCCCCGGCATAGTCCTCCGGGAAAGACGTTACACGGGCTTCGACGTTGGAATAGACCGAAAGTCCGGCGCGAAAATCGGTATACAAGCTGTACCAGCCGCTGGTGTCCCACGGCGCGATGAACCGGCTCGTCGGCGGTACGCACGGACGGAATGCGGCGTTTTGATGAATTATTTTTTCCGTTGCCATATTGTCCTCCTGCATAGGAAATTTTCTTTTTCCTATTTTAGCATATCTTTTCGGGAATGTCTATGAGTTTTTGAAAAGTTGGGAGTGAGACCGTAGGGTGGGGTTACCCCCCGCCGTTAGGTTAGATCGTATTTTTGCGGCGAATGAACCAACGCGCGAAGCGCACATCACTCGGCGAAGCCGAACATCACGCGCGAAGCGCACATATTGTTCCGCAGGAACGCATCACTCGCCGTCTTACGGCGCAGCGATCCCATACTTGACGGCGAGGATCATCCAGTTTTGCGTAAACTTCCGCATGATGTTCCAATAGCCCACGCCGAGAAAACCGTAGGCCGGCGGGAGTTCCAGTTTGGCGGCGACGCTCCGGGCGTCTTCAAACCAGACTTCGTGGGTGCGATCGTCGGCAAAATAGGAAAAATAGGGCGTTTGGGACGTCTCATCGTACTGAATCTCCGCCCCGTAGCGACGCGCCAGCTGAATGGCCTCCCGATTGGAGATCGAAGTCGCCCGCGTCTCTCCCTGCTGATACGGGAGAACCCAGTCGTAGGCATAGTTCGGCATACCCATAAAGATTTTGCCGGGATCGATCTCGGTGACGGCATAGTCGAGCACCCGCTGTACGGAACCGATCGGCGCAATGGCCATCGGCGGGCCGTAGGTGTAGCCCCACTCATAGGTCATCAGAAAGACGGCGTTGGCCGCCTCGCCGAGAGCCCGGTAATTGTGCCCCTCGTAAAGGATCCCGCTTTGCGTATCGGACGTTTTGGGAGCGAGCGCGACCAGAACCGTAAGCCCGACGGCGTTGCCTCTTTCCCGGAGTCTTGCGATAAAATCCGCGTAGGGAAGCGCGTTTTCCGCCCCCAAAAATTCAAAATCCACGTCGATGCCGCCGTATCCTTTGGCGAGAGCGGTCGCGATGACGTTTTCGATCAGAGTCTCTTCGGCGGCCGGGCTTCGCAGGACCGTGGTAGCCAAGGTGTCGGAAAAATTGCCGCTTTCGGTCAGCGTGGACAGATGCAAAAGCGGAGAGACGCCGTAATCGCGTGCCGCCGCGAGCAAACGCTCATCGTCGAGCGGGATCAGCGTTCCGCTCTCCGTAAACCCGTAGGTAAACGGGGCAAGATAGGTCAGATACGGCAGACTGTACAGGAGAACTTCCTCCCGGATGAACGGATAGGCATATCCGTTGACGCGCAAGGGATAGGAACTCTCTTCGGCAAACGAGATGACCAGCGTCTGCCCGATCGCCAGTTCCCGGTAGCCGCCGTCCAGCCCGGGATTGAACGCGAGAAGTTTTTTCGGCTCGATGCCATAGAGGGACGCGATGGAAAAAATACTCTCTCCGGCACGGACGGTGTGGAGCACGTCGGTTTCGAGGATCAGAATGCTCTGCCCGGGAACCAGCGTTTCCCCGTTTTCGATCTCATTCCAGATGGCGAGAAGCCCGGGAGCGGCACCGTAGGCACTGGCAATGCTTTCCAGCGTATCGCCGGGTTTTACGGTAATAATCGTCATAAAAAAACACCCTTTCATATAGTCTTTTCCACTATATGAAAGGGTGAATTGTTCTGTTACGGGTTTAGGTAAAATTAAAGGTGACGTCCCCGCAGTTATAGAAAATATCGGCAACACGGTCGCGGAACGCGCTCGGGATCGTTACGGATTGCAGCCCCTTGCAACCGGCAAAGGCGCGATCGGCGATTTCCGTGACGCCGGAGGGAATGACGAGATTCGTCAGCGCAAAGCAGTCGGCAAACGCCTCGCTTCCGATGGATTTCAGCGTAGAGGGAAACGCGATGCTATGGAGCGACGTGCAGTGCCAAAAGGCCATTTCTTCAATGCTTTCCAGTCCCTCGGACAAGGTGACGGTTTCCAGATTGATCAGCATCATGCAGACGCGGGTGGAAATCGTCTTGACCGAAGAGGGGAGCAGAATGCTCTGAATCTGCTTCGGATTGGAAGAGAGCAGGCGAATGCCGTAGCCAAATTCGGTGATGGGGTAGGATTTGCCGTCATATTCAAAGGAAGACGGGACGGTGATGGAATCCACGTCGCTCTTCCATTCCAGAACGGCAACGCCGGAAATCTCATTCTTTTCATTGCGGAGAAGGTGAGCGGAAAACAGCCCGTTTTCCGACATCGGAATGATGTCCAGATCGACAACCGGGGGCGTCGAAGACGCAAGCGTGGCAGAGGTGTCCGTAAATTCCGAGGCGGATTCCACCGGTTCCCCTCCGCAGGAGATCAGCAATGCCGCTACCGCGAGGATAAGGGCAAACAGAAACAGAATCTTTTTCATGACAGTCGATCCTTTCGCATAAAAGAACTTTTATCTACATAGCATAAGAAATATCTGAAAGATGCAAAGACATCATCAGAATAATCCGCATTTTAAACTGCTTTATTATAGCATAAAAGTCACGGCTTGTCAACGCCATCCGAAAAAATGGAGAAATCTTTGCTTTTTTCTTGTTTTTTCTGCCGGAGAGGAGAGAATTATGGGTGCTTTTTCATGGGAAACGGGGAAAAAAGTTCTGCTCGGCCTACTGTATGCGATCGGTGCCGTCGTTCTTCTTTACGTCTCTTTTCGGTTTCTTTTTCCGGCCGTTCTTCCGTTTCTTCTGGCGTTTGCCATGGCGGCGATCCTGCAAAAGCCGGTACGCTTTCTGGAAGAAAAATGCCGGTGTCCGAAAAAACTGTCTTCCGTCATTCTGGTGCTCGCCGCGCTCGGTCTGCTCGTGTGGATTCTTTCGCTCACCGCGGAAGTCCTTTTCCGGGAACTCGGCGAGTTTGCCGAGGGGCTCGCCGCGACGGACTCCGAGGGGCAGAAAAGCCTCGCGGCACTGGTGGATTTTGCGGGGCGTTTTCTTGACCGGGTTCTGGGATTCTTCTCTCCCGGCCTTGCGGAGAGCACCGATACGGCCGGAATCATGAAAAACGCGGTTCTGGACCTGCTGTCGGGGATGGCCGCCGCCGTTCCGGGCATCTTCGCGCGCACGGCGGCGGTCGTGCCGGGATGCTTTCTGTTTTTGGCGGCGCTGGTTTTGTCCGGCATCTGGTTCTGCGCCGATTACGATGCGATCCGGAAAGGCATCGGTTCGCTTTTCTCCGGCCGATGGAAATCGGCCACCTCTCATCTGAAAAAAGAGGGCTTTCAGACGCTTGCGCGGCTTTGCCGGGCGTACGCGTTTCTTTTCCTCCTTACGTTTGCCGAACTGCTGCTCGGTTTTTGGATTCTCAGACAGCGATACGCGCTGCTCTTTGCGTTCGTCATCGCCTTTGTGGATATTCTGCCTGTCCTCGGGACGGGAACGGTTCTCATTCCGTGGGCCATCGCGCTGTTTTTGACGGGAAACTCGGGCAGAGGCTTTTCTTTTCTGATTCTGTATCTGGTGATCATGGTGGTCCGGCAGATCCTCGAACCCCGTGTGGTGGGCGGCGGGATCGGGCTTCCTCCGGCGCTGGCGCTGATGGGAATGTATATGGGCTTGAAGTTGGCGGGGATTCCGGGCATGATCGGTCTGCCCGTCGTGCTGGCGGTGGGAAAAAATCTGCTTGTGCCGAAGCCGGGCGCGGAGCGGAGGACGGCGTGAGAGTCCGCGTTCATCCGTTTGCCCTGACGGGCTTTTTCTGCATGGCGATCATGATGCCGTTTCCCGTTTTTTGCGGGTTCGCGGTCGCCGTGTTTCTCCACGAGGCCGGGCACGTGCTCGCGGCGGCGCTCCTCGGCAAAAAGCCGGAATCCGTCGTCTTTTTGCCCGTCGGCATCACCTTGCAGTATCGGAACGCCGAGTCGTACCGCGCGTCACGGGCGGTGGCACTCGCGGGCCCCGCGGTGAATCTGATGACTTTTTTTCTGTGCCGAGTCCTCCTCCCGGAAAGCGCGTTTTCTGTGGCGATCCGGGATTTTTCTTTGTCTTTGGCCCTCATAAACCTGCTCCCCGTTTCGATTTTTGACGGAGGAATGGCACTTTACGCGGCGGTCTGCCCGCTTCTCGGTCCGGATCGGGCCGAAACCGTCCGTTCGGTTTGCGACGTTCTGCTTTTGGGCTTTCTCTGGCTTTCGGCCGTGTATCTTCTGTTTTATACGGCAAGGAACGCCTCGCTCTTCGTCCTCTGTACATACCTTTTCGCGGTTTTGATCCTGAAAAACGAAAAATGCGCTTGAATCCGGCGGCAAACCGTGGTAAAATAGACCAAAAGAATGTGCGAAAGGAAACGAATATGAAAAAAGTAACGATAGAAATGGAAAACGGCGGCAAGATGGAACTTGAACTCTATGAGGACATCGCGCCGATCACGGTAGACAATTTCGTCTCGCTTGCGAAAAAGGGCTTTTATGACGGTCTGATCTTTCACCGCGTCATCAAGGGCTTTATGATCCAGGGCGGCGACCCGGAGGGCACCGGCATGGGCGGTCCCGGCTACACCATCAAGGGTGAATTTGCCGCCAACGGCGTCAAAAACGACCTCAAACATACCCGCGGTGTCATTTCCATGGCGCGTTCCATGCGCCCCGATTCCGCCGGTTCCCAGTTTTTTATCATGCACAAAGACGCGCCGCATCTGGACGGCCAGTACGCGGCATTCGGTAAAATGACGGCCGGTTTTGAGACGCTTGACGAGATCGCCGGAACGGCAACGGATTATAATGACCGTCCGCGCTTCGATCAGGTCATTGGTAGCGTTACTGTCGAGGAATAGCCATGAGCGAACGCACTGACAGATTGAACGAGCTTGCCCGCAAGCAAAAGACCGTCGGGCTGACGGAGGAAGAAAAAGCGGAACAGGCGCGTCTGCGCGCCGAATTTCGCGCCATCTTCCGCGCCAATTTCGGATTGACGCTGGATAACACCGTCATTGAGACACCGGACGGCAAGACGCACAAACTGGAAAGACAGAAAAAATAAACGATCTTTCGGGAGGAAACGACATGATCCGCAAAGCCATGATTATGGATGAACTGGCCATTACCCGGGCACTGGCCCGCATGACGCATGAGATCATCGAGCGCAACGGCGGCGTAGAAGACCTTTGTCTGCTCGGCGTCAAGAGCCGCGGCGTTCCGCTGGCGGCCAGACTCGCGGAGAATATCAGGACCTTTGAGGGCGTGTCCGTCCCGGTCGGATATCTCGACATCACTCTGCACCGCGACGACCTGTCCGACGAGGAAAAGTCGGCCAGCCCCTCGGACTGCCATTTCCCCTGCGACATCCGGGATAAAACGGTCATTATCGTCGATGACGTTCTCTATACCGGCCGCACGGCACGGGCGGCTATGGAATCGGTCTTTTCGTTTGGCCGTCCCCGCGCCATTCAACTCGCGGTTCTGATCGACCGCGGTCACAGAGAACTCCCGATCCGCCCCGATTATATCGGCAAGAACGTGCCGAGCGCCAAGACCGAGGAAATCGCCGTGCAGATCAAGGAATACGACGGCGAAAGTGGAGTGTACATCTGTGATATATAAGTGGGCAACCTCTTCAAATTCTCCTGCGCCCGTTTTACTTGATCTTTTTCCGTCATACATTGCCGGAATGCTCGGAAATACACAAAGTATTCCCTGCGCTTTCGGCTTCCTCTGACGAAAAAATCTCTGCGTAAACCGAACACATCGAATTTTCAGAGGTCGCCTTAATAAAAATGTAATATGGCTAACTAAAATGTTGCCCCCTCTCCCGCATTTGGGCGAGGGGGATTTCTTTTGACAAAGCAAAAAAACCGTGATAAAATCATAAAAAAACTGAAACCGAAACGCCGTATCCTGCACTTTATGGGTGAAAACGGGAGAAAGGAGGAGAAAGATGCAAAACAGTGACCTTTTGATCGACGAGTACGTAAAAGATTATATGGCCAAAGTCTTTTATTTCTGTCTGCGGAAAACCGGCTCCGAAAGCGAGGCCGAGGACTTATCGTCCGACATCGGTCTTTCGGTTATCGGCGAGCTTCGTCGCGGGGTGATTCCGGAAAACTTCGCGGCATACGTGTGGCAGATCGCGCGGAACCGATACAGCCGTTGGGCGGCAAAAAAACACCGGAAAAACGAGCTTTTTTCCGCGGAGGACGTTTCCGAACACGAGACGGCGGACGACTTTTCCGTGGAAGACGCGGTGGTTCAGACCGAGGATATTTCCCTGCTCCGGCGGGAGCTGGCGTTCATCGCGGGCGACTATCGGAAGATCCTCGTCGCCTTTTATATCGAGGACAGAAGTGTAAAGGATATTGCCCTGTCGCTTTCTCTTCCCGAGGGAACGGTGAAAACCAGACTGTTCCGCGCCCGTGCGATTTTGAAAGAAGGGTTGAGTATGGCAAGAACGTTTGGAAAAATGAGTTATCATCCCGAAAATCTGAGATTCCACATGAACGGTCTTGACGGGGCGAACGGAGAGCCGTGGTGCTATCTGACCAAAGCCCTCGACAAGAACATTTTACTGGCGGCGTATCGTTCCCCCTCGACGGCGGAGGAACTGGCGATGGAGATCGGCGTGGCACTGCCGTATATGGAAGAGGAACTGAACACGCTGACAAAAGCCACCCTGCTCGTCAAGCACGGTGACAGATACGAGACGAATTTCTATATTTTTTCTGCGGCGGTACAGGAAAAGATCGGCGCGGAGGGACGGCGTATCGCACCCGAGTGGACGAAAGCGCTGATCGGCGCTTACGAGATTCAAAAGAACTGGCGCGACACGGCCTGCCCCGGCTGGTGTTCCGATGCTCAGTCGGCGGAGGAAATGCGTTGGGCGGGGCTGATGACGCTTCACGACACCGTCGGCCGCCGTGTCCTCGGCGAAGAATGGGACGAAAATGCGGAACCGCTGAAAAATCAAGGCCCCTACGGGCATACGCTCCGTCCGAACGGCGGGGAATGGGACGTTCTCGGATTTGAAACGTGCGATTCTTTGCCGGCGGGCACGAGCTGTTGCGGGTGTGTGGATACGCCGGAAGCACAAAAAATGCCGGATATTGACTTTATGCATTATATGTTCGGCGCGATCGGCGGTCACATGAGCCAGCACGTTTCCTATCGCGAGGGGCAGAATCTTCTGCTTGTGGCAGAGGGAAAACAGGCCGAGACGGACAAAGGGATCACGGACGGTCTGATCAAAAGGGGTTTCCTAAGAGAGGAAAACGGAACGCTCTCCCTTGCCTTTGCGGTCATCCAAAAGGATAAACTCAAAGAAATGCCCGAAGACGTCGCGGAAGCGTTGGAAGAAAAAATGAAACGGGCGACGGATATCGTCCGGGGCTTCTTCCGCTTTGCGCGGGAATGTATCCGGGCGGAACTTCCCGATTTTATCGAGAATAAACAGGACGCGCTGGCTTGCGCCGTGGCAACGGTTCTGTGGATGCGCGGATTCGTGGTGGACGAGGCGATGGCGCAGGGCTGGCTCACCGTCCCGGACGACGGAAACCGCGTCAAAATGCTCGGCGCGACGCTGACCGTTTGATCGCCGCCCCATAATCCTCCCCAGATGGGTAGCAAAGCGACTCCGACAACTCCAATGCCTTCCCCAGTTGGGGAAGGGGGACCGCGTCAGCGGTGGATGAGGCGTCTGAAAACTGTAAACTGAAAACTGAAAACTGAAAAAGCCCCCATCCGGGGGCTTTTTCACTATCTTCCGTATCGTTTCGTCATCTGACGGATTTTTCGTGCCAGTTCGGGAGTCAGAGCGTCGGGGCGCATCCGCCATCCCCAGTTGCCCTGCGCGGCGCCGGGGGCATTCATGCGGCAGTCGCTTCCCAGATTCAGATAATCCTGCATCTGCGCGATGAACAGATCGGCGGGCGACGCCATGCCGCCCCGGATCATGCCCCACAAAAAGCCCTCGCTTCGGTTCAGACCGAAGTATTTTTTTGCGCGTTCTTTTGCCTTACGGGATGCTGTGGCAAGCCAGCCGCGCGTCGTGTCGTTGTCGTGCGTGCCGAGATAGCAGACGCAGTTACGCTCGTAGCGGTGCGGCAGATAGTCGCTGTCATCCGCGTCAAACGCGAATTGCAGTACTTTCATGCCGGGAAGCCCCGATTCTTTCAGCAGGTCTTTTACGTCGTCCGTGAGCACGCCGAGGTCCTCAGCAATGATCGGAAAACCGGAAAACCAAGAGGTGATCGCACCGATAAAGTCCATGCCGGGCCCTTTCACCCATTTTCCGTTCCGCGCGGTCGGTTCCGATGCCGGAATACTCCAATACGAGGCAAAACCGCGGAAATGGTCGATGCGGATGCAGTCAAACAGGCGGGACGCCGCCCCGATCCGCTCGATCCAGAACCGGTAGCCATTCTCTTTCATCCGATCCCAACGGTACAGGGGGTTGCCCCAACGCTGGCCGTCCTCGGAAAAATAATCGGGCGGCACGCCGGCGATATTGACCGGTCGGCGGGCTTCGTCCAGTTCAAATTCGTCGGGATTCGCCCAAACGTCCACCGAATCGGCGGAAACGTAGATCGGCACGTCGCCGATCAGCGAAATGCCACGGTCGTTTGCATACTTTTTGAACGCCGCCCACTGCGTATAAAATAAATACTGTAAGAACTGATAAAACGAAACGCGGTTTTGGAACGTTTCGCGGTAGCAGACAAGGGCTTCCGGTTTTCTCATGCGGGCGTCCTCGTCCCAGTCCGTCCACGGTTTGCCGTCGAAATGCTCTTTGAGTGCCATGAACAGCGCGTAATCGGGAAGCCACCCGGCATTGTCCTGCAAAAAAGCGAGATAGGCGGGGGTGTCGAGGTCGGCGCGGGAAAACGCCGTTTCGAGAAGCGGATAGCGGGCGCGGTACAGTTTTCCGTAGTCCGCGCGGTCGGCGGCAGAGCCGAAATCGGTGGCGTCGCATTCCGCTTTTGTCAAAAGCCCGTCGGCAATCAATTGCTCCAAATCAATAAAGTACGGATTTCCGGCAAACGAGGAAAAGGACTGGTACGGGGAATCCCCGAATCCCGTCTGTCCGACGGGGAGCACCTGCCAATAGGTCTGTCCGGCTTTTTTCAAAAAGTCGGCAAACCGGCAGGCGGCTTTTCCCAGTGTCCCGATCCCGTAGGGGGACGGCAGGGAGGAGATGGGCATTAAAATTCCGGCAGATCGTTTCATGGTGTCACCTCGGCATAAAAATAGTTTGCGTAATCGGGTTCTTCGTCGGTGGAGACGAAAGAAAGCCCGTGCGTCTGGCAAAAAATCTGGGCGATCGACGTGCGGAGCGGGCAGACGGCCAATAGGTCGGGAGCGTGCTCGCGCAGATTTTCATTATCAATCAATAATCCTTGCCCGGCGGGCACGGGGAGATAAAAGAGCGTCAGAAGCGGGCAAGCGTCGATCGCGCCCGCCTCGATCTCCCACACGCGGTCGTGTAAGAACAGGGCGCGGATGTCTTTGCGCTCATAAAACACACCGGAAGCGACCGTATCCACCGTGTATTCCTCGCCGAGAAACGAGAGCGCGGTCGGCAGAACGTAGACGCCGTCGGGAAAGGCATAGACGGAACCCGGCAGAAGTGTGTCGGGCAGAGAGACGAGTTTGGCCGTCTTTGCTTTTTCGTCCAGCACGTAGCGTGCGCCGCGGGAATCGGTCTCCCCGGAAAACGGCTCGACGTAGGAAACGGTAACCGGATAGGCGGCCGTCTCTTCCCCGACTTTCACGGTGACGGCACGCGGCCCCGCGATCCCGGTCAGACAGGAAAACGCGGAGACGGTCTCGCGGCGGATGACCGATTTTTCATACCGGATGGCGAGGCAGTCTTCCGGCTGAATTTCCTCCCCGATGGTATATTCGGTTTTCAGCCCGATCGCGTGCAGACCGTCCGCCGTCCATTTGACGTAAGGAACGCCGCTTTTGATACAGGCGGTCATCATAGACCCGGAACTGCAATAGACGGTCAGAGAGTCTGCCCCGTCGAGGGCTTTTTCTCCGATTCTTTGGATGGAGCCGGGGGCGATCAGAATGGGGAGCGACCGGCATCCGGAAAAGGCCTCTTCCCCGATATACGCCGTGTGCGCACCTAACAGGATATAGGAGGCGAGCGAGGAACACCCTTTGAAAGCCCCGCTTCCGACCGATTCGATCCCCTCGGGCATCGTGACCGCACGCAGAGACGAACAGCGCAAAAACGCCTGATCGCCGATGCTTTTCACGGTTTCGGGAATCGAAAAAGAGGAAAGACGGAAGCAGTCGCAGAAGAGCCCGGCACCGAGTTCGGAAGTCCCGGCGGGGAAATCCACTCTTATAAGAGAGGAACAGTAGGCAAAAACGTGGTCGCCCACGGTGCAGTCCGCATCGGGAAGATGGACGGACAGCAGGGAGGAACAGCCGAAGAACGCGCCGTTCCCGACCGACCGGACAAACGGACAGGAAACGGTCGTAACCGAGGTGTTTTCCTTGAACGCGTATTCGCCGATGGCGACGACGGGGTATTCCGTCCCGTCTTTTCTGACGGTGCGGGACACGGTGACGCCGCCTGTCGCGTCCGCGCCGTCCGTGAGAATCATCCCGTCTTTTCCGAGCCGATAGACCGTTCCGTCCGGTGCTTTTCCGGTCTCGTCCAGTTCGGGGATATAGGTTCCGCACACGGTGGCGGCAAGATAGGCCGTCCGCCCTCCGGCGGCAAGCCACACGTCGCGTTCCCCCTCTTCGTCAAACGCGTATTCTGTCACGACGTGAGAGAGGGGGAGTTCCACCCGGTTTCCGTTCCGCCATCCGAAGACGGCAAAACGGGCGGGTGCGAGCGGCTCTCCGACGCCGAAAACGGGAGAACCCGTCCATTCCGCGTCCAGTTCGTCGATGATGATGT
>JAGHUY010000086.1 GCA_018064545.1 Candidatus Apopatosoma intestinale
GTGTTGTAGTTGCGGTCATCGACCATGCCGAACACATCGCCGCTCTCAAAGTCCAGTTTGGAGTCGCCGTTGACGTCGGTAGACGCTTCCAGCATCGTCTCATAGAGCATCTGCATCGTCCAGCGACCCTCTCTGGCGGCCGCGAAAATGTCCTCTTTGATCTTGCCGGTAGCAAGGAGCTGATCATACAGTGTCCGGTTGACAAGCAACGCGATCGCGGAATCGTACGTCAGCAGGTTGAACTGGCCGGAAATGCAGTACAGGTAGTCCGCCCCGTCGATGGTCACGCCCATGGCGTTGATATAGTCCTGATCCCACCAACTGTTATTCAGATTCACGTCGAGCGACGCAATGTTGTAGAAATTCTGTACCATCAGATTCTGCCACAGCGGCATACAGAACTGGAACGTGCAACGGCCGAGAGCGATGTCATCGCCGATAAAGCCGTGTGCGCCCTTGCCGCCGTCCGTGTCGGACTGCTGCTGTGTGATCTTGCAGTTGTAAAGGCTTTCGATCGTCTTGTTTCTCTTGTCGATCGCCTCTTCGAGGATCGTATCGTCGCCCGTCAGTTCGGCGCAGATATCATAAATATCCCAACCGCCGCTCCAACCGTAGTTGACGATAAAGGAAAACTCCTTGCCGCCGAAGTTGACGTCCATATAGTCCGGATGCTTGGAAAGGCCGTCCAGCGTGGGGTCTTCGGGAATCACGCCGGTGCCGGACGAGGAAGATTCGGTCGTCTCTTCGGTCTCGGAAGATGAAGTTTCGGTTTTCTCCGTCTCGGAGGAAGCCGTGGTACCGCTCGTCTCACTCGACGAGGTGCCCGTCGGGTTTGTCTCCGACGAAGAGGGTTTGGTCTCTGCCGGTTCGCCGCCGCAGGCTGCGAGCGCAAGCACGCCCAGTACCATCGCGACCGCGAGAAGAAGTGTCAGCAATCGTTTCATAAAAATCTCCTTTTCGGTGTTGTGGTTTCTCATTCCCGATCTTATTTCAACTCGTTTCTCATTCTGTCAAGATAATCGTTCACGTCGGTGCAGAATCCGTTATACGTCCGGCTGATATAGGTCGAGATATTGGACTTTCCGGCAGACACAACGCTTCTGACCGTTGTGGCAATCCCTCTCTCCAAGAACGTGCCCAGATCGAAGTGACGGTTTTCCAGAATATAGTCAAGCATATCGCCGTCCTTGCCGTCAAGGCACTGGGTACGGAGATAATTGACGTACTGCGGGTACAGAAGTTTCTGCGAATGGAAACCGAAGACTTCGAGGAAGTTGGCGACCTCGGTCGGATTGTCGATGGCACGGGAGACTCTCAGGCTGGTCGCGCGGTTGCAGACAAAGGAGTAATAGCGTTCCTGCTCTTCTTCGAGTTTCGGGAACGGCAGAACGGACAGTTTGGTGTCGCTGATGTCCACGCCGTAGACGACAAGTTCATCCGTGCAATGCAGACGGAGCATATACTGAGGCATGAAGAGCGCCTGGCCGGAAGCGATCGACTTGACGCAGTTTTCCTCGCCGATCAGTCCGAACGTAGGAGCCGTGAAAATCTTGGCGTCCATGGCAACGGTGTCGATCACGCGCTGCGTAGTCGCCTCATTGGACGGATCGAGCGGCACCGGTACGCCGAGTTCGTTCTTCACAACGCCGTCAATCCCCGCCGCGGCAAACAAACCTTTGATGATATTGTGGTTGCCGTCGTCGACCATACCGAACACGTCGCCGGCCTCAAAGGTCAGTTGCGAGTCGCCGTTGACGTCGGTGGAAGCTTCCAGCATCGTCTCATAGAGCATCTGCATCGTCCAGCGACC
>JAGHUY010000258.1 GCA_018064545.1 Candidatus Apopatosoma intestinale
CTCCTATATAATTGCCGTAGACAACGGAAAAAAGACCGTAATCTGTCTGTGCGAGACGGATCGGACCGCCGGATTCGGTGAAGGAGACCGCGTCCGGATCAAAGGGAAAGCGTCCCCCGTCGAGGAGACCTATGAGCGGAGTGAGGGCATTCGGGCACTGATCATGTTTACGGACGGTGAGACGATTTCCTGTGGAAAAGGGAAGACGCCGTTTTTTTCGTGCCTTAATGCCCGATTGTCTTCCTTTTTGATCGAACGGCTTGGAAAGGATACCGGTTCGTTTGCCTCTGCCGTCCTGCTCGGAAACAGGAATCTGGTCAGCCCGGCGATCAAGATGAATTTCCGCGTGATTGGGTTTTCTCACGTGCTCGCGGTAAGTGGGTTGCATCTCTCCGTTCTGATTTCGTTTTTCAATCTGTTTCTTCACTTTCTTCCGATCTCCAAACGAAAACGGCAGATTCTTCTGATCCCTGCTATTGTTTGCTTTGTGTTGCTCACCGGCGCGTCGGCATCGGTGGTGCGTGCTTCGATCATGTTTTTGTTTTTTGCCGTCTCCTCTCTGCTGTGGGAGGATCACGACGGTCTGACGGCTCTGCTCGGAGCTTTGGCGTTGATCTTATTCTTTTCTCCGTTCTCTCTTTTTGACGTTGGGCTTTGGCTGTCGTTTTCGGCTACGCTTGGTATCCTGCTTTTCTCATCCTGCCTTTCCCCGGTGCACTTTTCGGTCAGACGTGGGAATAAGCCCGTCTTTTTCATGATCGTAAACCGTGTTCTGAACACGGTGATCTCACTCTTTTTGACCGCCGTCGTGGCATCGATCTTTACGTTGCCGATCCTCTATTTCTTTTATGGGAATGTCTCCGTTCTGGCTCCGCTGGCGTCACTCGTCCTGATTCCGTTTCTGACGGTTCTGTTGCCCCTGTATCTTTTGACGCTTCTCATCGGATTTTGGCCGTTTGCCGCAGGAATCTTATCCTTTGTCTGCAGAACGCTGACGGATACGATGCTAAGGCTTGCAGAGCGGTTTTCCGAATGGGACGTGGCGTTGATCTCTCTTTCTTATCCGTTTTCCCGTTATTTTTTGATGGTACTTGCCGGTTTCTTTGCTGTTCTTCTGCTCACTCCGTGGATGAAACCGAAACGGGCGCTTGTTTTTCTTTCGGCTTTTATCATTGCCTACGGAGGTTTTACTTATCATTATGAGATGACTGTTTTTCCGGTCGTCCGGACGGAAGTGATGAATACGGGAAAAAACGACGCCGTCCTTTTCCGCTATCGCGGCAGAACGGTGGCAATCGACGTGTCCGGCGGTTCGTATGCCGCCATGATCCCGTATTCGGATGTCGTCTACGATGATTTTCACGCGGGATATATAGACGTTCTGGTTTTGACGCATTGCCACACCTATCACGCCGGTACGCTTGCCAAACTGGGCGGAAGAATCAAAATCAAAACCGTTCTGTATCCGGAACCGCAAAGCGACGCGGAGAAAGCCTGTGTCGAAAAGATGCTGCTGCTTTCGGAAGAATACGGCATACAATTTGTCTCATATCGGGAAGAGGCATCGGTCGGAATTGACGATTTGACGTTGCGTCTTCCGAGCCGTCTGCGTCTTGGCCGTTCCACGCACGACGTGATCGTCTTTTCTCTTGATTGCGGTGAAGAAAAACTGCTTTGCTATGCGGGAAGCGGTCTTTCGGAACTCCCCGCCTTTTGGAACGCATACGAAGATTACCCGTTGTGGATATTCGGTTCTCATGGCGCACTGTATAAAGCGGTCGTCGAGAGTGCTCCTCCGGGCGTGGCGTTGGGTGAGGCCGCCGGGTATATCGTCGGGACGGATGTGACTACGCTTTCCGATGACCGCACGGAACGTATTCTGACGCCGTAATATCTGGAAAATATACAGCCGAGTGCTGTATATTTTTTTGCCTTTGGAACATACTACCATTAAAAAAGAAAA
>JAGHUY010000168.1 GCA_018064545.1 Candidatus Apopatosoma intestinale
TACGATATCCACGACTACAATCCGAATGTGGACGCCTATGAGAGACGGTACAGCGAGGAGTACTTCGCTTCCGAGGAGGGCCCGTTCGACAACTACGGAAACCGCCAGTCCTATGGCGGTCAGCCCTATTTCATCTCCGAATACGGCGGCATCCGCTGGACGAAGGATATGGGCGAAAAGACCGAACAGAGCTGGGGTTATGGCGAAACGCCGAAGGATTTGCAGGCATTCAAGGATCGTTATATCGGTCAGACAGCCGTTCTCATGAACAGCCGCCATATCTGCGGCCTCTGCTATACGCAGCTTTACGACGTGGAGCAGGAGCAGAACGGTCTCTACTACTACGATCGCACGCCGAAATTCGACGACGCGACCATGGATGAGCTGGCGGCGGTACTGAAACAGAAAGCCGCGATTGAAGAATAACATAAAAAAGTGCTTCGGAAAAACTCCGGAGCACTTTTTTACTATTTATTCCTCTTTTCCGGCCTCGTCCAGATACGTGGCGCTCATATCCGCCATATTGGCAAGCACGGCAAGCGGGAATTTTTCATAAGCGTTGCCGACGGAGTACCCGCCGCCTTTGAAATCGTTATCCGAAAAGCCCATGTGCCAGCGGATGGCCATGGCCTCCGCGCGTTTCAGCTTCATAAAGCCGGAGATGATATAGACACTCTTTTCGCCGTGGCCGTAGGGAAGTTGATCGTCCACCGAATAATAGGGATAGGATTCCCAAGCACCGAACTCGTTTTTGCGATTTCGCATTTCCACGGTATAGAAATTGGCCTTGCAGACGTCGTGGAGAAGTGCCACGATGGCGATGCTCTCCTCGTCGGCATGGCAGATTCCGGTATTCTTTTCTTCGGTTTCAACGAGTTGCTTTAACCGGTCATAAACGTGGAGCGAATGGAGCGCAAGCCCTCCCTCTTCCGCCAGATGATACCGCGTGGAAGCGGGTGCTTTGAAAAAGTCGCTCTCCTTTTCGAGCCATTCCAGCAGTTTATCAGCGCCCGGACGGGTGATTTTTTCTTTGTACAGCGAAAGAAAGCGTTCTTTGGTATCCCGTGAGATCATGTCAGTTCTCCTTTTTCCGTTTTTCAATTCTATTTTATCATAGCATCGGAAAAAAGAAAAGAGGTTTGATAAAAAAAGATAGATAGGGGTTGCAAATGCAATCCCTATCTTCGTATGCCGTTTTCGGTCCGGCTTTTTTGCTAACAGCCCGGGGCTTGGGAAAAATGGTCAGAGTTGCCGATTTCGCCCCGAAGCTGTACGTGGGTACTGCGAGCGGGCGAAAGCGACGAGAGAAAAAGCGAATTGAATAAATCGAAAACCGTAAGGTTTTCCTACCTATTGAAAAGGACTTGGGCAGTCGCCCAAGTCCTAATCTTTTTATTTCGCTTTTTCGGTCTGGCCTTTTTTAACAGCCCCTATACACCGGCTTTGCCGCGGCGGATCTTCTCAGCCTCGGTAAAGTTGTGGGTAGGCGTGCAGCCCGGCAGAGGAATGAGTTTCTGCGAGATGGCGTCGATCATGGTGCTGGCCTGCGGGAAGAAGAATTCTTCCAGTTCGTGAGCCGGCGTGATCCAGTTGCGGGAACCGACGACGACCGGAGGAGCATCCAGATAGTCGAACGCGAGTTCGGTGATGTTGGAGGCCATATCTCTCATGACGGAGTTTCTCTCGCAAGCGTCGCCGACGATGATGATCTTGCCGGTCTTCTTGACGGACTCAATCACCTTGGAGTAGTCGAACGGAACGATAGAACGGGCATCAATGACTTCGGCAGAGATGCCGTACTTTTCTTCCAGCTGTTTGGCGGCATCCATAGCACGGTACAGAACCGCACCGATGGTCAGGATGGTCACGTCCTTGCCCTCGCGCTTGACGTCGGGATCGCCGATGGTGATCTCATAGGGCTTCTCGGGAACGCCGCCCTCGTGGAACTGTTCGCCGATTCCGTAGATACGCTGGCTCTCGAAGAAGATCACAGGGTCAGTGCCGTTGAGGGCTTCGGTCATCAGACCCTTGGCGTCGTAAGGCGTTGCGGGGAAGACCACTTTCAGACCCGGGATATGAGCGGTCAGAGCCGTCCAGTCCTGGCTGTGCTGAGCACCGTACTTGGAACCGACGGAAACACGGAGGATGATCGGCATTTTCAGAATGCCGGCGGACATGGACTGCCACTTGGCGATCTGGTTGAAGATTTCGTCGCCGGCGCAACCGATGAAGTCGGCGTACATCAGTTCGACGATGGCGCGGCCGCCGCACATGGCGTAACCGACGGCACTGCCGACGATGGCGGCTTCGGAGATCGGAGCGTTGAAGAAGCGGTGATAGGGAATGGCCTCGGTCATCTTCTTGTAGACACCGAATGCGCCGCCCCAGTCACGGTTATCTTCGCCGTAGGCGATCAGCGTGGGGTCTTCGTAATACTTGTCGATGATCGGCTCAAACAGACCGTCGCAGATGTTGTAAACTTTCATCTTGGAAACGGGCTTGCCTTCGGCATCGAGGTAGTAACGAACCTTGCCGGCAATGTCCTTGACACGCGGAACGTCCGCTTTGTTCTCGATGGTAACTTCGGGCTTGCGATCGTCGAGTTTCGGTTTCTTCTCGTTTGAGAACATGATGGATTCGATGGCATCGGGATTCTTCGCCAGATCCATTCTGGGGGATACGTTGTCGTCGATGGCCAAACGGCAGATTTTAGTCATACGTTCTACGATGCCGTCGTGGATGGCGTCGAGTTCGTCAGCCGTAGCCACGCCGCCGAGAATCAGTTTCTCGCGGTATGCCTTGATCGGATCGGCCTCTTTCCACGCTTCGATCTCCTCAGGCGTACGGTAGGTGGAGGAGTCGGACGGAGAGTGACCGGATACACGGTAGGTGACTACTTCTAAGAGAGCCGGACCCTCACCGCGGAGGAGCAGGTCTTTCTTGCGGGTGAAAGCGTCGATAACGGCCAGCGGATCATAACCGTTGACACGCTCAGCGTGCATCTGTTCGGGGTTCACGCCGGCACCGATTCTGGCGGCCATCTGCCAGCCCATCGTCTCACCGACGGTCTGACCGCCCATGCCGTAATGGTTGTTGAAGATGTTGAAGAGGATCGGCATCCCTTCGCCCTTGCCGTCGTCCCAGAGCTGTTTGATCTGATCCATGGCGGACATGTTGAGGGCTTCCAGAACGGGGCCGCGTCCCATGGCACCGTCGCCGCAGTTGGCAACAACGATCCCTTTCTTGCGGTTGCTTCTCTTATACAGAGCGGCACCGAGAGCGATACCGGCCGAACCGCCTACGATGGCGTTGTTCGGGAAAATGCCGAACGGGATGAAGAAAGCGTGCATGGAACCGCCGAGGCCCTTATTGAAGCCGGTGGTTCTGGCAAATACTTCGGCAAGAGCGCCGTAGAGCAAGAACTCGATGGCGAGTTTCTTGATGTCTTTCGGAGCACCGGGCTGATTCTCGACGACTTTCAGCGTAGCGCCGCCGAGGAAGTTCTTCATGACGTCGTAAAGTTCGTTTTCGTCGAGTTTTTCAATGGCGGAAAGGCCTTTGGCAAGGATTTCACCATGGCTTCTGTGAGAACCGAAGGTATAGTCGTTGATATCGAGACAGTAAGCCTCGCCGACGGCGGAAGCCTCCTGACCGATGGAGAGGTGCGCCGGGCCGGGGTTGTTGTACTCCACGCCGTTGTAGCAGCTCTTGGTC
>JAGHUY010000115.1 GCA_018064545.1 Candidatus Apopatosoma intestinale
ACGGAAAAGCCGGTCTACGTGGCGTTCGGCGACTCGATCGCGGCCGGATACCGTCTGACACCGGCCGATCCGGTGCCCTCCTATCTGCGCTATTCCCGGCAGGAAAGTGCCAGTTCGGGCTCTCTTTACGTCAATCTTTTAGCCCAAGCCTATGGCATGGACGTTTATAATTACGCCAAGGACGGTCAGACCTCGTCCGGGCTCGTCAATCTGATTTGCAGCGGCGACTCCGCCATGGAAAGCGCCATTGCCGCCGCTTCTCTGATCACCGTTTCCATCGGGGGAAACGATCTGCTGAACGAATGGGACAATATTCTGAAACTGGCAGTCTCCTCTCAGCTCAATTATTATCTGACCGGCACGTGGTGCTTGGAAACCAACGACAGTCTGAACACGATGATCACCCGCTTAAAAGACAATTATCGGCGGATTCTGGATGAACTGCGCCGCCGGAACCCCTCCGCCACGATATACGGGCAGACCCTGTATAATCCGTATAAATATTGTCCGACGTATCAGTTCGGCTCTTTTGCCGTCGGAGACCTGGTCAATCCTTACGTCACGCTTCTCAACAATACGCTGACCGAGATCGCCTCGGAGTATTCCTATTTTGTTCTCGTCCGGGTTTCCGATGAGATGAACGCTCATGCGGAGTCCTTTTACACCGATGCCGATTTTCATCCGACCGTAGCCGGTCACGCCATCATGGCGGCGGAGTATCAAAAAGCCATCACCCTGCCGCATGGATCGGAGTCCTCCTCCGATCCCGCCACGCAGACATCCGTGACCGAAAGGTCGTCTGTTGAGACAACCACGGAAACCACAACAGAAACCACCACGATTGAAAAGACTACTGAAACGACGACAGAAACCACGACGGTCGAGACAACCACCGAACCAACGACGGAAACCACGACGGTCGAGACAACCACCGAAACCACGACAGTCGAAACTACGACCTAGACTACCACACAAACCACGACAGTCGTGACTACGACCGAGACGACCACAGAAACGACGACAGTCGGGACCACGATCGGGACGACCACCGAAACAACAACGGTAAGCACGGTTCCCACGCGAATCGATCAGACCGTATGGCCCGGTTCCGATGAAGAAACCTCTGATTCCAAGCAGGAAACAACGACTGTCTCCCGGACAACGGAGAAACTAACGGAGCGTTCTTCCGTTTCGACAGATCAAATCGAAAGTTCCGACCAAACGGAGCCGGGCAAGCCTGACATGGACGAAAAGCAACGGATTCTGTATCTTACGATCGGGCTGGCCGGATTCGCCCTGCCGGTCATTCTGCTGTTCAAAGTCTATAAGAAAAAGAAATAAGAAAAAGGGGCTGTAAAAAACGGGTGTTATTTTACAGCCCGCTTCTCATTTTTCAGAAAAAGAGAGCACTTGTACTTCGATTCCCTCGCCGACGATCCGGAGCGGCCAACCCGTTTTTTCGTCCAGTTCGAGCCGATAGGATTCACATTCACAGCAAACCGCTGATCCGTCATCCCGTTTTTCCCGGACAATCTGCCAGACCCCCGACGGGTCAAGCGTCATCATCCGATACACCTTGGCGGCAAGATGTCCCGCCTCCGACGAAAGCGGAATGGAAATATCCTCACAGCAAAGGAACAACTTCCCTTCTTTCACGGCAAAAGAAAATGCCTCTGTTCCCGCTCCGACCGGAAGAAAAGAAAAGTTTTCCCCGTCGTATTCCGCGGAAAAACGGATTTCTTCCGTCCCCACTGCAATCGCTTCCGTGGAAAAAGGAGACTGCTGATACTTCAAATACTCCGCCATCGTCGACGGTGAATCGCAGGAGCAAAACAGGCATACGATCAAAACAGACAGCAATAGAGAGGCAAAACGCTTCATACCGTTTCCTTTCACGGGAAAAGAATCCCGTTTTTCGCTTTTTTGAAGTCTATGCGCAAGGGGGGTTGAAAAATTCCGAAAATATGGTATACTGTTCACGTAATCATTTTTTCGGAGGGAGAACCTATGACGTTAGCTATTTTGGCGGCCGGTATGGGAAGCCGCTTCGGCGGGATGAAACAACTGACGCCGCTCACCGATGAAGGGGAGTTCATCATTGATTTCACCGTGTTTGACGCATTGAAAGCCGGATTTGACCGGTTTGTCTTCATCATCAAGGAAGAAAACCGTGATCTTTTTGAGAAAACGATCGGAAGCCGTCTGGCTCGAAACGGCGTTCGTTACGAATACGCCTATCAGACGCAGACGCTCCCGGAAGGCTTTGTATGCCCACCCGAACGGACAAAACCTTTCGGAACGGCTCACGCCATTCTCTGTGCAAGGGAGCATCTGAAAGAGAATTTCGGCGTTGTCAACGCCGACGATTTTTACGGCCGTGACGCCTTCATGAAACTGGCATCGAAGCTGAAAACGGCCGAAGACGGAGAAAAAGCCGACTTTGTCATGGTCGGATATCCGCTGAAAAACACTCTGAGCGAAAACGGAACCGTTTCCCGCGGCATCTGTTCCGTATGCGACGGGAAACTCTGTCACGTCGAGGAGCACAAAAAACTCATGCGGGAAGCGGACGGCACCGTGACCAATACGTTTGACGACGGAAGCAAAGCCGTGATTCCGGAAGACACCCTCGTGTCAATGAACTGTTTCGGTTTTACCCCGTCTCTGCTCGAAGGAATGGATGAGCTGTTCCGGGAGGGTCTTTCGGCCAACCGCGACAATATGCAAAAATATGAATTTTTCCTGCCGACCGCCGTCCAACGGTTGACCGACGAAAAGAAAGCCGACGTCACCGTTCTCGCGACATCGGCACTCTGGCAGGGCGT
>JAGHUY010000104.1 GCA_018064545.1 Candidatus Apopatosoma intestinale
ATCTATATGAGCGAAGAGGGCAAAATGGTCAGCATCGGCAAGGAACGCGGCCGCACCCGCGCCATGGAAAAGTTGATCTCCTATGTGGAAGAACTGGGCGACGAGATTGAAAACCACCGCATCATCATCGGGCATACCGACGCGGAAGAGCTGGCCAAAGAGACGGCCGATCTGTTGATCGCCCACTTCCCCGGCAAAAAACTGAGCATTGAGTTTGATACCGTGAATCCCACGGCCGGAAGCCATTGCGGACCGAACGGCGTCGGGATCAGTTTCCACGCCATCCACCGCTGAATGATAATGGAGGAAAACGAGTATGGTTACCATTTGCGAGGTAAAAACCAAAAAACAGCAACGGGAGTTTTTGAATTTTCCCTTGAAACTGTATCGTGACAACCCCTGTTTTGTTCCCCCTCTTTACGGAGATGAAAAGAAAATCTTCCGGAAAGATTACGTGTATTACGACACCTGCGAGGCCGTCTATTACAACGCCTACCGCGACGGCAAGATGGTCGGCCGTATTTCCGGCATTCTGCAAAAAGCCAGCAATGAAAAGACGGGTGAAAAGCGCGTTCGCTTCACACGATTCGACAGCGTCGACGACGAAGAAGTCGCAAAGGCTCTTTTCGATGCCGTCGAAGACTGGGCGAAAAGCAAGGGGATGGACACCGTCTGCGGCCCACTCGGGTTTTCCGACTTGGAGCGCGAGGGTCTGCTGATCGAGGGCTTTGACCAACTTTCCACGTTTGAAGAACAGTATAACGCGGACTACTATCAGAAGTTGATTGAGGCCTGCGGCTACGGCAAAGAGGTGGACTGGACGGAGAGTAAGATCTATCTGCCCGAAGAGAGAGATGAAAAAATGGAGCAGACCGCCGCTTTTTTGATGAAGCGGTATAAACTCCATTTCGGCCCGGCCAAGAACACGCGCGATTTTCTGCGCCGCTATGCGGCCGGCTTTTTCGATCTGCTTGACCGCTCCTATGTGGATATATACGGAACCGTTCCGTTTACCGACGGGATGAAAAGAATGATGATCGACAATTTTAAACTCATCATTGACGTCCGTAACGTGGCCGTCATTCTGGACGAAAACGACAACATTGTCTGTCTCGGACTCTGCTTCCCGTCCATCGCGAAAGCCGTTCAGAAATCGAACGGGCATCTGACGCCGCTTTGCATTCTTCGCCTGCTCCACGCCCTTCATCACCCAAAGGTGCTGGATTTCGGCCTCATCGGCGTGGATCCGGAATACGCCAACCGTGGCATCAGCTCGGCCATTTCCGTCGCGCTGATGAAGATGATGCGGGATGAAAAGATCGAATATGCGGAGACCAATTTGAATCTGGAAAACAATTTTGCCATTCAGAATCAGTGGAAACGGTTCCGCGCAGTTCAGCATAAACGCCGCCGTTCCTTTATCAAAAAACTGGGAGAAAACGCATGACAAAACTGATTGTGGACTGTTTGGGCGGGGATCACAGCCCGTCCGCACCCGTAGAGGGGGCCGTTGCGGCCTTACGGGAAAACCCCGATTTGTCGCTTGTTCTGACGGGAGACGAAACGGTTCTACGCGAAGAACTGAAAAAATACGGCAGTGCGGAATCCGAGCGCCTCGCGATCGTCCACGCCCCGGACGTCATCGACCCCGGTGAAAAACCGACCGATGCGATCCGGCAGAAAAAAGAGAGTTCGCTCATGAAAGGGATCGAAATGCTTCGCTGTGACGAGAGCCTCTCCGGCCTTGTCAGCACCGGCTCCACCGGTGCCATCGTCGCGGCCGGCACGCTCCGGATCGGGCGGCTGAAAAACGTGATCCGTCCCGCTTTCTGCCCGATTTTGCCCACCATGAACGGCGGGATCGTCGGGGTGTGCGACAGCGGAGCGAACGTCGACGTGGACGCGGCACGCCTGCAACAATTTGCCATTATGGGCAGTCGGTATTTGCAGACTGTCTACGGGATCGAAAACCCCCGCGTAGCTCTGCTCAACATCGGAACCGAGGAAGAGAAAGGAGACGCCCTGCGCAAAGAGACCTATCCCCTGCTCGCCGCCACGCCGGGTATTCATTTCGTCGGCAACATGGAGAGCCGCGATCTTCTCTCCGGCCGGTACGATCTGGTGGTCTGCGACGGGTTTGCGGGAAACGTTCTCATCAAATCCACCGAGGGCGCGTGTCTCGAAATGCTGAAAAAACTGAAAACAGACATCCCCTCCCGTCTCGTCAACTAGATCGCCGCCCTTTTCCTGTACCGTATGTTCATGCAGGAAAAGGAGTTCATGAACTATCAGAATTACGGCGGCAGTGTCCTTCTCGGCACCAAGAAAGTGATCGTCAAAGGCCACGGGAGCAGCAAGGCCAAAGCCATTACCAAGTGTATCGAACAAGCCTATAAAATGGCCGCGGGCGGCTATGGCGATGAACTGGAAAAAGCCTTGGCCGCTTTGGAACAATAAACGAGGTGTCTTATGAATCGGATCAAACTGGCTTATATCGGCGGCGGGTCCAAAGCGTGGGCACACGTTTTCATGAACGATCTCGCTCAGACCGAGGGGCTTAGCGGTGAAATCGCCCTGAACGACATCCATCTCGCCTCTGCCCGACGCAATCAGGCGATCGGCAACCGCTAAAACGAGCATCCGCACACGGTTTCTCACTGCACGTATACCGTTTATGAAAAGTTGGAAGACGCACTTTCCGGAGCCGACTTTGTCGCCTGTTCCATCCTGCCGGGCACGTTTGACGAAATGGAGTCTGACGTGCATCTGCCGGAAGCATACGGCATCTATCAATCCGTCGGCGATACGGTCGGTCCCGGCGGCGTTCTCCGCGCGATGCGGACTGTTCCGATCTACGAGGGCTTTGCCGAGGCCATTGCTCGCGTCTGCCCGAACACATGGGTTCTGAATATGACCAACCCCATGACGATCTGTACCAAAACCCTTTTTGACGTGTTTCCGGAGGTCAAAGCGTTCGGATGCTGTCACGAGGTCTTCGGCACACAGAACTTTCTTTGTGACGTGGCAAAAGAAGAACTCGGCATCCCTCGTCCCCATCGGCGGGATATTGAAATCGACGTCTCCGGCATCAATCATTTTACGTGGATCACGTCCGCACATTATCGGGGAATCGATCTGCTCGCCCTGCTTCCGGGTTTCATCAAAAAGTATTATGAGATCGGCTATCCTCAGGACTTCATGGGCGATCCGTTCCGGTTCGGCAACAAGGTGAAAATGGACTTGTTTCTCCGTTTCGGTGCTTTGGCCGCCGCCGGAGACCGCCATCTCGTGGAATTTTTGAATAACCGTTGGTATATCACCGATGAAGCCACGGCGGAAAGCTGGCTCTACCATCTGACGCCGGTCTCCTATCGGAAAGCCGATCAGAAGAAGAAAATCGAAGAATCCGAGCGACTGGCCTCCGGCGAAGAACCCGTGATCCCGAAGCGCAGTAGCGAAGAGGCCGTCGAAATGATGAAAGCCCTCGTCGGCATGGGAAACCTTGTTTCCAACGCCAACACGGTCAACCGCGGTCAGGCTCCCGATCTGCCGATCGGCAGTATCGTGGAGACCAACTGTCTCTTTGAACGCGACCGTCTGACGCCGTGTAAAGCCTCCCCGCTTCCCCCGGCCGTTCTGCCG
>JAGHUY010000014.1 GCA_018064545.1 Candidatus Apopatosoma intestinale
TGAGTACGGATGCTTTCACGATAACACTCCCTCCGCTGCTCTCTGCCAATCGTGCGGATTCGTCTATACTCACAGCACAACGGAAACGCGGAAATGGGACGGATATGAATACTTGTGTGATTTTTACGAACTAAAAAATGAGGAAGTGACCCCATGACGATCCGAATGGCGACGCCTGCCGACGCGGGAGCGATTTATCAAATCTACGTGCCGTACGTGCGGGACACGGCGATCTCGTTTGAGATCACCGTTCCGACGGCGGAGGAATTTCGTGGGCGAATCGAAAGAACGCTTTTGGAGTATCCGTATCTGGTGGCCGAGGAGGGCGGGCAGATCGTCGGATACGCCTATGCATCCGCCTTTCATGGCCGCGAGGCCTATCGGCATACCGCCGAAACCTCGATCTATGTGGAGCGTTCGGAAAGACGGCATGGGATTGGACGAGCCCTGTACGCCGAACTCGAAAAAGCGTGTGCCGAACAGAATATTTTTGTTTTATACGCTTGTGCAACAACGACAGACAGGGCAGATGACCGTTACCTGAACGACGACAGTCTGCGTTTCCATAAAGCGGTTGGCTATCGAGAGATCGGTCGGCATGAAAACTGCGGGTATAAGTTCGACCGGTGGTACGGCATCGTTTGGCTCGAAAAGAAGATCGCCGATCGGCCGGCGCATCCCGAACCGTTCCGACCCGTATCGAAATAATTGCTTTTTGGATTGTATTTTTTGCCGTTCCGTGCTACAATGAGAGGGAAAAGGGGGCTTACCATGAAAATCACCAAAGAGATCGGCTTTACGCCGAAAGATACCACCATTACCCGTTATGATCCCGTCTTTTTCCGGATCAATCGGGAGCCGTTCCGCTATTACGGCTTGCGTGAGGATTTTACCCGCGTGCCGGAGGACGTGGCAAAGGCGACCAGCCCGGCTGTGGAGCGGATGGCCCGCTACACCGTGGGCGGCCGCGTCCGTTTCGCGACGGATTCGGATTACGTCGTACTTCACGCCGACGTCGGCGTTCACGAACTGCCGTTTACGACGACGGTCGTCACCTGTTGGAGTTTTGACCTTTTAAAACGGGTGAACGGCGAATGGCAACTCGCCGGTTCGTTCTGCCCGTCGCAGGGAGAGGGCAAAGACTATATCGAAAGCCGTATCTTTGTGGGAGAGGGACGCAAAGAACTGATGATCAGTTTCCCGCTGTTCTCGGCTATTCCCGATTTTGCCATCGCGCTCCGCGAGGGGAGCAACGTCTGGGCACCGGAAGAGTACACCTATCCGACACCGGTGGTCTTCTACGGTTCTTCCATCGTTCACGGCTCGTGCGCCGGCCGCCCCAGTACCTGTTATCCGGCGATCGTCTCCCAACTGCTCGACACGGATTTCATTAGTCTCGGCTTTTCCGGTGCGGCTCTCTGTGAGCCGGCGATCATCGACTATATCGGAACGCTTACCATGAGCGTTTTCGTCTACGATTACGACCACAACGCCCCGAATGCGGAGTATCTCGAAAAGACGCATTACGCGGGCTACGAACGGTTCCGCCGGGCTCAGCCGGATACGCCGGTGATCATGGCGTCCAAGCCGGACTACTACTGCGGAGACGTTGCCGAAAATGAGCGGCGCCGTCAGATCGTGCGCGAAAGCTATGAGCGTGCGGTGGCCGCCGGAGACAAGAACGTCTCGTATATCGACGGCTATACGTTCTATCCCGATGAGTGCCGCCATTTTGCCTCGGCCGACGGCTGTCATCCCAACGATTTCGGTTATTATCTCATGGGCAAACGCTTTGCTGAGGAAATCAAGAAGTATTTGAAATAATGTTTTATACTCTCGTATAAAACAAAAAATCCCGCCGACAGGCGGGATTTTTGCAGATATAGACTTTTTACGGTTTGCTGATAACGTGAACGTCCGGAGCCTTTCCGGCGAGAATATCATCTTCTGTCGTGATCCCGAACAGAATCTCTTTGGCTTTTGTCCGCTCCCGGTCATAGACAAACAGAATCTTTCCGTCGTAGAAATCGGCGTCGGGGTAGGAGAGATCGGCACGGGTATCAAACGTGTTCTTCGCACACCACGTCCGCCCGTCATCCTCGGAGAGATAGCACGTCATATTCGTGCGCTGTTCGGCGTGGTGACTGCCGATCATCAACAGACGTCCCGTCGGGGTGCGGGAGATATAGAAACGGGAGTTGGGGTTGGGGATTCCCGTGAGAGTGCCGTCCGTCCACGTAAGTCCCCCGTCATATGACAAGCTTTCGGCGAGTTCTCCGCATTTTCCGGTGCGGGCAAGCAAACGGATCGCCCCGTCGGTGCGCTGATAGGCCATGGCCTCGTCAAACGGTGTATCGACTTTTTTGCCGCCGTACCGGTGGGAAAAGGTCTTGCCGCCGTCTTCGGTCATGCTGTACCCGTATTTCCAATTCAGTTGATCGTAATTGAAAAGAAGCCATTTCTTTTCGTTCAGAACGAGCGGTTTGTTGCGCAGAAACCCTCTGTCCAGCAGATGCGGCGCGGAAAAGACGGGCGTTTCGGCATCCGGGTTTTCGCACGTCATGCACCAGACGGTGTGGGTATAATCCGTAAACATGAAACCGCCGATCCGGGCAAAGCCCTCAAACCCCGTGATGCAGGGATAATCCGTGCGGCGCAAGTTCTCTTTGTTTTGCGGGACCACGTCGTCCTGTACCCAAAAGACGTGCAGCGTCCCGTCCGGAGATGTCCAGAGTTGGATATCCTCCGCATGGATCAGCAGCTCTTTACTGCTCGGGATCACGAGATACGGCTTTCCGAAGGTTTTGCCGCCGTCATCACTGTACTCGAGGAGACAGTAGTTATCCATGTGCGGCTCGCGGATGCCGCCGGAAAACCAACCGACATAGATGCGCCCGCCGCGCGTCACGGCCACAGTCGGGCAACCCTGAAATTCCCGGATGTTTTCATCATAGACGGGATCGTCGGGACGGATGAGGATCGGACACGGTGTTTTTTCGGCGTTCATGCTGTTTCACTTCCTTTTCTTATAGTATAGCATGAAAACCGGAAAATGCAAGCGATTTTTGCGGTTGCATTCCGGCACGCGATGTGATATGATAAAAAGGAAATCAATCGGATACGGAGAGGCAAAAAAATGGAGATTCACGGTTTTCAGAAAATGACGGTACTCGATTATCCCGAGCACGTGGCGTGCACGGTGTTTACGGCAGGGTGTAATTTCCGGTGCCCGTTCTGTCATAACGCGGTGCTGGTCACCGACATCGAAGACGGGGACGCGTATGCGGAAGAAGATGTTTTCGACTATCTGAAAAAGAGAAGCGGGATTCTCGACGGCATTTGCATTACGGGCGGAGAACCCTTACTGCAAAAGGATATTTCTGATTTTATACAGAAGTGTAAATCGCTTGGATACCGTGTGAAACTGGATACGAACGGCTCGTTTCCCGCCAAATTGAAAGAATTGGTGAATGCGGGACTTGTCGATTATGTGGCCATGGACGTAAAGAACTGCCGCGAAAAATACGGCGAGACCATCGGGTTGCCGCATTTCGACACCGCGCCGATTGAGGAGAGTGTTTCTTTCCTGCTTTCCGGCAAAGTCCCGTTCGAGTTTCGTACCACGGTGGTGGAGG
>JAGHUY010000271.1 GCA_018064545.1 Candidatus Apopatosoma intestinale
CTCGCGGATGCCGCGGCGGTGATTCTGGCCGAGGGGACGGAACTTCTCCCCGACGCGCTGGAAGCCGCACGGGAAAACGGCGTCACGGTCTATTCTTCCGACAAAAACGTCTATGAGTTGTGCTGCGGCATCGACCGCGCACAAAACGAGTCCGTATGAGTCGCTATTTTTGCGATCTTCACATCCATTCCTGTCTCTCTCCCTGCGGGGATGACGACATGACGCCCGGCAACATCGCCGGGATGGCGGCGCTGAACGGCTTACAGATCGTCGCGCTGACCGATCACAACTCGTCGAAAAACTGTCCGGCCTTTTTCCGTCAGGCAAAGGCGCAGGGGCTGATCCCCGTCGCGGGCATGGAACTGACCACCGCCGAGGATATCCACGCGGTCTGTCTGTTCCGCACGCTCGATGACGCGATGGCGTTTGACACGTTCATCTCGGAACGCCGGATGCCGGTGGAGAACCGTCCCGATATTTTCGGGCGGCAACTCCTCATCGACGAAAACGATGAGATTGCGGGGGAAGAGAAGAATCTCTTATGGAACGGCTGTGATCTGTCGCTTGACGCGGCGCACCGGGAAGTGACCGCCCGCGGCGGGGTGCTCTATCCCGCCCACATCGATCGCCCGTCCAACGGGATGATCGAGACGCTCGGCACGTTCCCGCCGGAACCGGCTTTCACGGCCTACGAACTGCGCGACGCGGCAAAGGAAACGGAGTATCGGGAGCGTTTCCCGATCATCGGCTCTCTTGCCCGGGTCGTCTCGTCCGACGCGCACACGCTCGGCGACATCGCCGAGGCGGCGTTTGCGATCGAACTCGATGACGAACCGTATTCCTCGTCGCTCGTCCGTAACCGTCTGATCGACTTTCTGCTCGGAGGCACTCATGGATGAATTTGCTCTCTATGTTCTCGATATCGTCATGAACTCCGTGCGCGCCCGCGCGACGAAGATCGACATCTCTCTCCGCGAGGAGGGGGAATGGCTCTTCTTCACCGTCCGGGACAACGGATGCGGCATGACGGCGGAACAACTCAAAAAACTGTCCGACCCGTTCTTTACCACCCGCACCACCCGCAAGGTGGGCCTGGGCATCCCGTTTCTTTCGATGCTCGCCGAGATGACCGGCGGGAGCGTGACCGTCACTTCCGTTCATGAATCGGAGAGCGAAGATCACGGCACGGTAACGGCCGGAAAATTCGGACGGCATCACATCGACTTTATACCGCTCGGCGATATGACGGAAACCGTCAAGACGCTGATCCAGGGGGCACCGGACGTGTCGTTTACGTTTACCCACACGACCGAACAAGGGGAAGTGAAACTATCGACCGACGAACTGCGTGCGGTCCTCGGCGATGAGATTTCTCTTGCCGAACCGGAAATCCTCTCCTGGATCGGGGGCTATCTCTCCGAGCAGTACGAAGAAATAAAGGAATAAACAATTAAAAAATATATCATAAAGAAAGGAAAGCAACTTATGAAATCCGTCGAAGAATTGATGGCCATCAAGGCCAAAATGCAGGACAAGGTGTCGGTTCGCACGTCCAGCGGTGAAATCCGCGTCGTCGTCGGCATGGCCACCTGCGGCATCGCCGCCGGTGCGCGCCCCGTCCTGAACGCATTCGTGGAGGGCGTCTCCGCTGAGGGACTGTCCGACCATGTGACCGTGACCCAGACCGGCTGTATCGGCATCTGCCAGTACGAGCCTGTTGTCGAGGTCTTTGAAAAGGACAAAGAGAAAGTTACCTACGTCAAGATGACCGCCGAAAAGGCCAAAGAGGTTCTGGAAAAACACCTCAAAGGCGGCAAACCCGTGACGGAATACACCATCGGCGCAACGAAACTTTAATACGATATAAGGAGGAAATACGCAATGATCCGTTCCCATGTATTGATCTGCGGCGGTACCGGTTGTACGTCTTCCGGTAGCGCACAGCTTCGTGCCAAACTGGCCGAAGAACTGGCCGCCAGAGGTCTGGAAGAAGAAATCAAGATCGTTCAGACCGGCTGTTTCGGCCTCTGCGCCCTCGGTCCGATCATGATCGTTTACCCCGAAGGCACGTTTTACAGCAGAGTCACGGTTGACGACATTCCCGAAATCGTCGAAGAGCACCTGCTGAAAGGCCGTATCGTTGACCGTCTGGTCTACAACGATACCGGCGACAAGTCCGGTGAGGACAAGGCGCTTGCCACGTCCCTCTCCGAGACCGGCTTCTACAAGAAGCAGAGACGTATCGCCCTGCGTAACTGCGGCGTCATCAACCCGGAGAACATCGACGAGTATATCGCGATGAACGGTTACTTCGCTCTGGCAAAGGCTCTCAAAGAGATGACGCCGGACGACGTTATCAAAGTCATCTCCGATTCCGGCCTGCGCGGCCGTGGCGGCGGCGGCTTCCCGACGGGACGCAAGTGGTCGCTCTGCGCGATGAACAA
>JAGHUY010000100.1 GCA_018064545.1 Candidatus Apopatosoma intestinale
TTTCTCTCGCATGAGAAGGCACGAGAGAAAAAGTTATCAAAAAGAGAGTGCCGGTGGGGGATTTCGCCGCCTGCGGGCGGCGAGGAGCGCACGCGCGCTCCTTCAGCGCGGGCTTTTGAAAAAGCCCGGGGAAAACTTTTGTTTTGACAGTGCCGATTCCTTTGTCAGCAAACCGAAAAAGTCGCGCCATCCGACGCGACTTTTTGTTTATTCTTTATTCTTCGGCGGGTTGTTCTCTCTCCACCACACAGGCCTTTTCCCACTTGCTGTTATGGTAATATAAGAGCATCGCCGCACTGCACACAAGCCATCCGGCCGGATAACTCATGGCGATGGGGAGCATTTCGTTGGCGATATAGTGAGACATGATATAGAGGTAGCACTGGCGGAACACCACGAACGAGCCGATCATGATGAGCATCGGTGCGCGGCTCTGTCCGGCACCGCGAAGAGCACCGGCATAAATCTGATTCAGACAACAGAGGATATAGAACGGAGACAGATACCGGAGAAGCATCGTTCCGTACTCCACCACCTCCGGCTTCTTGTTAAAGAAGCTGACAAGCGTGGGGGCAAAGATCACCACGCCGACGATCAGACCGGCCGTGCAGACGAGTGCCATGAAAAATGCCTTGCGAACACCCTTTTTGGCTCTTTCCACCTTGCCCATGCCGAGGTTCTGTCCGACGAACGTCGTGGCGGCGAGCGCCAGCGACTGCATGGGAAGCCAGATGAGCTGATCCATCTTGTTATACGCCGTCCAACCGGACATGAAATCGGTCTCGAAATAGTTGATATAGGACTGCACGAACACGTTCGAGAATGCGGTGATCGCCATTTGCAGGGCGGCTGGGAAGCCAACTTTTACGATCTTACCGAGCATTTCCCAATCGATCCTCATATCGCGGATACGGAATCGGATACTGGCTTTACTTCGCATCAAAGTTATGATAACAAGAGCCGCGGAGACCGCTTGCGCGAAGATCGTCGCATACGCTACCCCTGCCACGCCCATATGGAATTTCAGGACGAACAAAAGATCGAGACACGTATTCAGAACGGCGCTGACGACCAAAAACAAGAACGGGCGCGTCGAGTCGCCGACGGCGCGGAGGATGCCGGAACCGATATTGTAGAACATCAGCCCGATGACACCGGCAAAATAGATGACAAGATACGTCGTCGCTTCCGGAATCACTTCTTCCGGCATATCAATGAGATTCAGCATGAACGGAACGGTGACGATCCCGACCCCCGTGAACAGAATGGCGAGGATCAGCGTCATCATCATGGCCGTATGGACGGTATCGTGAACCTTGTCGGCACGCTTGGCGCCGAAATATTGGGAAATCACAACGCCGGCACCGCTCGAAAGCCCCATGAAAAAGCCGATCAGCGTATTGATGATCGGCCCGACCGTCCCGACGGCGGCATACGCCTCGTTACTGACGTAGTTTCCGACCACCCAACTATCGACCATGTTATAGAGTTGCTGAAAGATATTGCCGATCAGCAGCGGGAACGCAAATTCAAGCAGGTGCCGGAAGATTGACCCCTCGGTCATATCCACTTCCTGCCGCCCGCCGAATGCTTTTTTTAACGCGGTAGAAATGCCCATAATACTGTCCTTTTCTATTCTTTGCGGCAAAAGCCGGTTATGTCAAATGCTCCCGGATTCCCTTGTGCGCGATCATCTTGCCGACCGTGGCGAATAAAATCCGGATGTCACCGAAAAACGTGATATGATCTACATATCTGGCATCATATTCCGCCTTTTCCGAAAGAGACGTGATGTCCTCGCAATGGACCTGCGCGAGTCCCGTCAGTCCCGGGGCGACCCGATAGACGCCGAGAGCCTCACGTCTCTCGTGCATTTCGGTCTCGTCAAGGATCAGGGGGCGCGGGCCGATGAGGCTCATGTCGCCGCGGATGATATTGAGGAGTTGCGGGAGCTCGTCCATGCCGGTACGGCGCAGAAAAGCGCCGAAGCGGGAAACGTATTCCTCCGGCACGGTGCGGGAGGGTGCTTCCGGTGCACCGGCTTTCATCGTGCGGAATTTATAGATGCAAAAGGGTCTCTTCCCTTTTCCCACGCGCATCTGCGTAAACAGAACCGGCGCGTCGGAGGTAAACAGCAAAATGACCGCCACCGCAATAAGGAGCGGCGACAGCACGATCAAAAGCAAGATGGAGAGTATCAGATCAAAAGTCCGTTTCCAGAACGGTGAATACTTCATATGTCAGGTGTCCTTTCGGGCGATCAATC
>JAGHUY010000247.1 GCA_018064545.1 Candidatus Apopatosoma intestinale
GGGAATATCCGTCATATTGCTTTTATCATGGACGGAAACGGCCGATGGGCCAAAGCAAGGCTTATGCCGAGAGAATTCGGCCATAAAGAGGGGGCCAAAACGTTTCGCCGGATTGCGCGGCACTGTCTGGATATCGGGTTGGAAGTCACAACGGTCTATGCGTTTTCCACCGAAAACTGGAAGCGTCCGGAAAGTGAAGTGGCGGCGATCATGGGTCTGCTTCGGGAGTATATCGACGAACTTTTGGGAAAATTCAAGGAGGAAAATGCCCGTGTCGTTTTTCTCGGGAATAAGAGTATTTTTCCGGAAGAGATTCGTCGAGATATGACGTATCTGGAAGAATGTACCAAAGATCGCAAGCAAATGCTTTGTATCGCCGTCAACTACGGCGGACGGGCGGAGATCACCGACGCAGTAAACGCACTGATCGCCGAGGGAAAGACGAGCATTACCGAAGAGGACATCACGTCGCGTATTGATTCCGGTATCTGCCCGCCGCCCGATATGATTATCCGGACGGGCAGAGAAAAACGCTTGTCTAACTTTCTGACATGGCAATCCGTCTATTCCGAACTCGTCTTTTCCGACACGTTGTGGCCGGACTTTTCTGAGGAGGAACTGGACGGGATCATTCGCGATTATCAGACGATTCACAGAAGATTCGGAGGGATTTGATTTTGGTAAAACGCATCATTACGGCGGCCGTATGCCTTGGCCTCTTGATTCCGACTTTGGTTTTTTCCGACACCTGGGTGTTCTTTGCCGTTATGACCGTTTTGGCGGTCATCGGCGTCTATGAACTCTGCGGTTGCATCGGCATCCGCAAGCAGTTTTTCCTCTCGGTGCCGACGTATCTGATCACCATTGCGGCGATGGTTCTGACGTTTTATTTCCGCTATAAGGCGATTTATCTCCCTCTTATTTGCTTTGCCATTCTGCTGTTTATGTTCATTGAGTTCACCGCCTCCATGCTGTCCACCGGGAACGTCCGGTTTTCTCAGGCGGGTGAGGCGATCTCTTTTACTGCTTACATTGCCGTCGGTTTTCTCTGCATTCTGTTGCTTCGCAACCTCGGCGACACGGGACGGTATCTGTATCTGCTCGTTTTCATCGGGGCTTGGTCGACCGATACCGGTGCCTATTTTGCCGGCGTGACGCTCGGAAAGCACAAGTTGATTCCGGAGGTCAGCCCGAATAAGACGGTGGAAGGGGCAATCGGCGGCGTTCTCGGTTGCCTTGTCGGATTTGCCATCTACGGCGGTATTCTGTCGGCCATCGGAAACGTGACCGTTCATTTTCTCCCGCTCATGGTCATCGGACTGATCACTCCCGTGATCTCGCAGATCGGCGATCTGATCGCTTCCTATATCAAAAGAGAACAGGGAATCAAGGATTACGGCAATCTGTTTCCGGGGCACGGCGGCGTTCTCGACCGTTTTGATTCCATCCTTGCCGTCTCCCAATTCCTCTACGCATTCGCCTTTTTGACCGAATACTTCGGCCGGTTTACGGTTTTTGAAGTTCTCGAAGCAGTCATAGTATAATATGGAAAAACAAAGAATAACATTATTGGGATCGACCGGTTCGATTGGTGTCCAGACCCTTGACGTGGCGCGTTTCCGCGGTCTTTCGGTGGACGCGATCGGTTTCGGTTCCGACATTCAAAAAGGCGAAGAGCAGATTCGCGCTTTTTCTCCCCGTTTTTGTGCGGTGGCCGATGAAAAAGCCGCATGGGAACTGAAAACCCGCGTCAAAGATACGAACGTAAAAATCTATGCCGGAAGTCACGGCATTTGCGACATGATCGCCGACAGCGCGTCAGACGTCTGTCTGAATGCCATCAGCGGCTTTGCCGGGCTTCTTCCCACCATGGCCGCTCTCTCTTCCTGCCGCCGGCTGGCTCTTGCCAACAAAGAAACGCTGGTCGCGGCGGGGGAGATCGTCATGAAAACCGCCGCCGATAAGGGGTGCGAGATCATTCCGGTCGACAGCGAACACAGCGCCATTTTCCAGTGCTTACAAGCCGGAAAGAAACGGGAAGTCAAAAAACTGATTCTCACCTGTTCCGGCGGGGCTTTCTTCGGGTATACCAAAGAACAGTTAAGATCCGTGACGAGAGAGCAGGCTCTCGGTCATCCCACGTGGAATATGGGAGCTAAGATCACGGTAGACTGTGCTTCCTTGATGAACAAAGGACTGGAAGTCATCGAGGCGATGCATCTGTTTTCGCTTCCCCCCGAACAGATTCAAGTGGTGATCCATCGGGAGAGCATCATTCATTCAATGGTGGAATATCTTGATAACACGGTCGTGGCGCAACTCGGCGTCTCCGATATGAGAATGCCGATCGGGTATGCGCTTTCCTATCCGGATCGCGCGCCGCTTCCCGGGGAGGCATTGGATTTTGCGAAACTCGGAAAACTGACGTTTTTCCGACCCGACACCGATACGTTTCCGCTTTTGTCTCTGGCCGTCCGGTCAGCCGGACGCGGCGGGATCATCCCCTGCGCGATGAATGCGGCAAATGAGGAGGCCGTCCGCCTCTTTTTGGATGGCAAAATCGGTTTTACCGATATTTTTACCGTGGTGGAAGAGGTCACCGACGGGTATGCCGATCAGGCTTCTCCGACCTTGTCAGACATTTTATCAGTCAATGAAGAAGCGCGGGAACGGGTCAGAGAAAAAGTGAGATAAACCTTTGTAAAGGAGCCGATATGTGGTATGTTTTGTTTGCCATTCTTCTGTTTGGCATTCTGATTATCGTTCATGAACTCGGTCATTTTCTGACCGCCCGACTGTTCCATGTCACAATCCGTGAGTTTTCCATCGGAATGGGTCCGAAACTGGTATGGGGACAGTCCAAAAAGAGCGGAACGCTGTATGCGCTCCGCGCTCTGCCGATCGGCGGATACGTCAGTATGCTCGGAGAAGATGAGGCCAGCGACGATGAGGGCTCTTTTTCCGGAAAACCTGTGTGGCAACGTTTTCTGATCACGGCGGCCGGCTCGTTTTCCAACCTTCTTCTCGGTTTTCTGATCATGGCTTTTCTCGTCTTTTCTATGGAACACATCTATTCTCCGACGGTGACGTCGTTCGGTGCGAAGGCCACGTCCAACGCGGAAGGCGGTCTGGAAGTCGGAGATACGCTCATCCGCGTAGGCCCCCGCCGCGTCCATACGGCAAACGATATGATCTATGCCATCGGACGCTACGGAACGGAGCCGGTGGATCTGATCGTTCTGCGGAACGGCGAGAAAATGAAGTTGGAGGACGTCGTTTTCCCGACCTATACGGAACAGGGGATCGTGTTCGGCGACCGGGACTTTAACGTGAGGGGAACCGATCGGAACGTTTTCACGCTTCTGCGTCATACATGGTATCAATCGACGATGACGGTCCGCATGGTCTATGATTCTCTCGGCGATCTGTTGACCGGAAAATACGGCATCAAAGAAGTGTCCGGTCCGGTCGGCGTTACCCAAGTCATTACCGAAACGGCTAAATCAAAGGATTTTGATAATCTTTTGTATCTGTTTGTCGTTTTGGCGATCAACCTTGGTATCATGAATTTACTGCCGTTTCCGGCTTTGGACGGCGGACGTCTGGTATTCCAACTTTGGGAATGGATTACAAAGAAGCCCGTCAAACCGGAAATCGAAGGATATATTCATTTTGCCGGTATTCTGATTCTTCTCGCCTTCATGGCAATCATCAGCGTAAAAGATATTATTTATTTGTTTCGTTAAAGGATAAACTGCATGACTTATTGTGACATTCGGAAAAAAACCAAGGAAATAACGGTCGGCTCCATGAAAATCGGGGGAAACGCTCCGATCGCGATCCAGTCGATGACCAACACCGACTCCGCCCGGTTTGAGCCGACATATGCGCAAATCAAGGAATTGGAGGCGGCGGGCTGTGACATCGTCCGTTTGACCGTCCCGGATATGGAGGCGGTGAAAACGGTCGCCAGACTGAAAGAAGCGGATATCCGTATCCCCCTTGTCGCCGACATCCATTTTGATTATCGGCTTGCCGTCGAAGCGGCGGAAGCGGGAATCGACAAAATCCGGATCAACCCCGGAAATATCGGCGACGAGGAAAAGGTGAAAGCCGTCGTCCGTGCGTGTAACAGTCATCATATTCCGATTCGGATCGGCGTCAATTCCGGCTCTTTGGAAAAAAGCATTCTCGCTCGTTACGGTTCTCCGACGGCGGAGGCCCTTTGCGAAAGTGCCCTTGGGCATATTGCGATATTGGAACGGCTTGATTTTACCGATATTGCCGTCTCCATCAAATCGAGCGACGTGTATACCATGATTAAGGCCAATCAACTTCTCTCCGAAGCCTGTTCGTATCCGCTTCATCTCGGCGTTACCGAGTCCGGGCACGGGGAGGCGGGAAAACTGAAATCCGCCATCGGTATCGGCTCGCTTATTTCGCAGGGGATCGGGGACACGATCCGCGTTTCTCTGACGGACAACCCGGTGGAGGAAGTTGCGGCGGCAAGAAACATTCTGAAAGCTCTCTCCCTTTACGAGGGCGGGTATATCAATGTCATCTCCTGTCCGACTTGCGGACGTACCAAAATTGATCTGATCCCGATCTGCCGCGAACTGGAAAAACGGTTTTCCGCCATTCAAACCGATAAAAAAATCACTGTCGCCGTCATGGGATGCGTGGTGAACGGCCCGGGTGAAGCCGCGGAAGCCGACGTCGGGATCGCGGGGGGCAAAGGAGAGGCCGTTTTGTTCCGCAAAGGCGAAAAAATCCGCAAAATCCGGGAAGAAGATATTGCCGATGAACTGACCCGAGAAGTAGAAAGACTGCTGGAAAAGGAATGATCGAATGACTGCGAGCAAAAAGACATTAACGGAATTATTTGATAAATATGTTCCCATGGCCGAAAACAGAGCCATTCTGGATGCCGGCCGTGTTCTTTCCATGCGCGTCAATAAGGAAGAGCGGGCGTTGGAGGTTGATGCCTCGTTTGATCGGATCATCGATAAAAAGGCTCTGTATGCGCTGGAAGATGCCTTGAAAGAAACGTATCAGCTTTCTTTTATGAAAATTTGTCCGAAGTATCCGCCGGAATGGTTTTCCGTCGAATACTTTCCGCAGATTTTGACCGAGGCGCGTCATACTCATGCGATTGTCCACGGTTTTCTTCAAAAATATGACTGTGAGTTCAATAAAGAAGAACAGACGATCATCATTGACATTCGATTTGATGACAACGGAGTCAGTTTTACAAAAGATAACCGCGCGGAAGAAAAAATTGCCGCGATCATTGAGAGAGAATTCGGACTCCGGTATCGCATCACGATCCGTTCCGGCGCCAATCTTTACGATGATTCTCTGATCGAAACCCCGGCCCGCTATTACGCGCAGACCAAGGCGGCCGATCCGGAAGAAAAAGAAGAAGAACATTTTGAGAAAAAAGCAACGCTTTCTTCATCCTCTCTTTGTCATTTTACGGATGAAAACGGCGTTTTGCACGTCGGAAACATTCTCTTGAAAACGGATGAGCCGGAGAGCATTCTTGGCGACCCGTTTCCCATTGAACCGAAACCGCTCCGCGACGTCAAAGAGAGCAGTGCCAATATCACCGTCGTCGGCAAAGCGTACAGTTGTGAGATCAAGCCGCTTCGCGGAAAGGGAAACTCCGTCATTTTTTATCTGACGGATGACGATGCATCTCTGACGGTCAAGACCATCGTGGACGCCAAGCAACTCCCCGCCTATCAGACGATCGAATCGGCCTTGAAAGACGCGGAAAAGAAAGGCTATGAGGTCGCTTATGCCGTGACCGGGCGGTATCAGTACGATGATTTTGCGTCGGAATATGTTTTGAACCCGACGGCCATTCAAAAGATCAAGTTGGAAGAACGGATGGACAACGCACCTGAAAAACGGGTGGAACTCCATTTGCATACGTTGATGTCCACGATGGACGCGACCATCAATCCGGCGGAGATCGTGGCTCTCGCCAAAAAATGGGGGCATAAAGCCGTTGCCATCACCGACCACGGCAACGTGCAGGGATTTCAGGACGCCATGCTTGCGTCCGAAAAACTCGGCATGAAAGTGCTGTACGGAATGGAGGCCTACTTTGTCGACGATACGGCCAAAGCCATTTACGGAGATGAAGAGATCACGTTTGACGATGAATTTGTCGTTTTCGACGTCGAGACGACAGGGCTTTCGGCGCTTACCTGCAAATTGACCGAAATCGGCGCCGTCCGTGTCTGTAAAGGAAAAGTCCTTGAAGTTTTCAATACCTTTGTCAATCCGGAAATCCATATTTCCGAACAGATCACGGAACTGACCGGCATTACAGACGAGATGGTGGCGGACGCCCCGAAAACGGGGGAAGCCGTCCGACTGTTTTTGGATTTTATCGGGGATCGGACGCTTGTCGCGC
>JAGHUY010000128.1 GCA_018064545.1 Candidatus Apopatosoma intestinale
GCGCCCTCCGGCGGGCGGAACAGGGTCGGGATGTGTCCCACCGTCTCCATCAGCAAGTCTTCCGCACCGGCGATCTCATCTGAGATTTCGGCTTCCGAACAGCAGGACAGGCGCGCGTGATCATAGGTATGATTGCCGATCTCATGCCCCTCCGACCGCTCCCGGCGAACCAAGTCGGGAAAACGGGAGACGTTTGTCCCCACCACAAAGAATGTCGCTCTTACATGATATTCCGAGAGCATATCGAGAACTTCCGCGGTTCTCGTGGCGTGAGGCCCGTCGTCAAAAGTCAGCGCGATCCGCTTGCCTCCCTCGTCCGCGCCGGAGAAGACCACCTCGGCTTCCCCGGCTGAAAGCGTCACGGAAAGCAGGATAAGACAGAGAATCCCGAAAAAACCGCAAATCGCTTTTCTCATTTACAAAGTTCGATGAGAGAACCGAAACGATACCCGTCGGCTTCCCATTTGGTCAAAAGCCGATCGAGGATATCCGCGTTGGTCGCCGACGTCGGGTGGAGCAGGACGACGGCCCCGTTGTGGATATTGGCGTCCAGCAGAGCAAACGCCTTTTCGGGATCGGGTTGCTTGTTGTTATCCCAGTCCGCGTAGGCGAGACTCCAAAAAACCGTGGTATAGCCCATATTCTCCGCCCATTTCAGGTTTTCTTCGGAAAACCGACCCTCCGGCGGGCGGTAAAACCGCGCCATTTCCAAACCGGTCTCCTCACGGAGAACTTGTTCCAGCCCTTCGAGTTCACTGCGGAACTGCTCCTCGGTCATCGTCGACATATCCCGGTGGCGCATCGTATGATTGCATATAAGATGCCCCTCGTCCGCCATTCGGCAGATCAGATCGTGATTCCGACGGATCAGGTTATCGAGGACAAAAAACGCCCCCGGTGCATGGTGTTTTTGTAACGTGTCCAGAACCCGGGCGACGTTTCCGTTTTCATAGCCCGCGTCAAACGTGAGATAGATCACTTTTTCTTCGGGATCGCGGCCGAGAAAGGCACAATCGTAATTTTCGATAAACCGCATCTGCGGCTCCGCCTGCGGACGGGCGTGGTTTTTCTGCCTCATACAATACCAACTCTGCCCTCCGGCGGCGCAAAGCCCCGTGGAAAGTAAAAACAAAAAAGCGGTAAAAATTGCCAAAACTTTCGGCATCGGTCTTTTCATGATAGTTCCTCCTTTGATGAAAAAGTCCGTTAATACTATTTGTCGCCGGAGCGGAAATACACGAAGAAAAAAGCGGAGAAACTTGATTTTTTTGTCTGAATATGGTTAAATGCGGAAAAAAGAAGGTGACGGCATGGCAAAACTCAATATCGTTCTGGTCGAACCGTAAATCCCGCAGAACACGGGCAACATTGCCCGCACCTGCGACGTGACGGGTGCGGCTCTGCATCTGGTCAAGCCGCTCGGCTTTACGATCGACGACCGCAAACTCAAACGGGCGGGACTGGACTACTGGTGGGATTTGGAAATCCATTATTATGACAACCTCGCCGATTTTATGGCACAGCATGGAAATAAAAACCTTTGGTACTACACGACCAAGGCCAGTGCCGTTCACACCGACGCCCACGTGGATGATAACGGGGAAATCTATATGCTGTTCGGAAAAGAGACGAAGGGACTGCCCGAGGATTTTCTGTGCGAGCATCCCGAACGGTGCGTCCGCATCCCCATGCGGGACGAAAAACGGAGTCTGAACCTGTCCAACAGCGTCGCCATCGCCGTGTATGAAATTCTGCGGCAGGA
>JAGHUY010000208.1 GCA_018064545.1 Candidatus Apopatosoma intestinale
GGTCGACACCGCTTTTGAGAGTTGTTGCGGCATGATCACGGCACTCGCCATGGAGGCGGGTTGGACGTTGTCGCCTGCCGCCGCCACGGCTCTGTATACCGGCACGGTGACGGATTCCGGCCGTTTCCGGTACGACTGTGTCACGTCGGACACATTCCGCCGCGTGGCTTTTCTGATGGAACAGCCGATCGATACCGGGGCGATCTTTTCCGATCTGTATGCGGATGATTATTCCCGCATCAGACTCCGCGCCGAATTTACCTTGGAAGTACGGTTCACGGAAAAGAACGTGGCCTATATCTATACGACAAAAGAGGAGCTTTCCGCCATCCCGGCCGACGTCTTTACCGTGTCCCGCGGGATGGTCGGCGTAATGAGCGACATCCGAGGGGTCGATATCTGGGTCAATTTTACCGAAACGGAATCGGGCGTTCTCTGTGAGATCCGCTCATCCCGCCATAACATCAATCCCATCGCCGTCCGCTACGGCGGAGGCGGCCACGCCAAAGCCAGCGGTGCCACCCTGCCCGACCGGGAAACGGCCATGGCACTGTTACAAGATTTAGACAGATTAACAGAGGAAAACCATGAATAATCAAGAAATCAGAGAAGCCATCCGGCAAAGAATCAAATCCTATTCCCGCATCATCCTGTCACGCCACATCCGTCCGGACGGCGACGCCGTCGGTTCGACCATGGGGCTTGCCGCCGTTTTACGGGCACGCTATCCGGAAAAAGAAATCTACGTGGTCAACGACGATACGGCCGACTACACCGCCTTTATCGGGACAGAGGACACACAGCCGGACGACGCGGCCTACGCGGACGCGCTGCTCATTGCCCTCGATACCGGCACGTTTGACCGCCTGTCCAACTCAAAGGCCGGTCTTGCCAAAGAGATCGTCAAGATCGATCACCACATTGACGACAAACCTTACGGGGACTTATCCCTCGTCGAAGATTTCCGCTCCTCGGCCTGTGAACTGGTCGTTGACTTCTGCCTGTCGTTCCCGGAGGACTTCCCGCTGACCGCGGAGGCGGCCGCCTGTTACTACGTCGGCATGGTCACGGACTCCGGCCGCTTCCGGTATTCCGAAACTACGGGCGATACCCTGCGTCTGGCGGGTGCTCTTCTCGATTTCGGCATCGATACCGAGCGTCTTTTTGCCCACCTGTATCTCGACCCTTACGAGGAATTCCGGAGTCGTTCCGCTCTCTTGCGGAAGATCAAACGGTCGCCCGCCGGCGTTCTCTCCCTGACGATCCCCCGATCTCTCCGCAAAAAACTCGGCCTTACGATGGAGCAGGCCGGCGCCGCCGTCTCCCTGATGGATTCGGTCAAAGGCAGTCCGGTCTGGATCGCGTTCATCGAAGCCGATGACGGCACCATCCGCGTCCGTCTCCGCTCCCGCTTTATCGGCGTGCAGGAACTTGCCACCCGCTATCACGGCGGCGGCCACCTCTGCGCGAGCGGTGCGACCGTCTATTCCAAAAAAGAAGCAGGGGCTCTGCTCCGCGAAGCGGACGCCCTGCTTTCCCACTATCAACTTTCCCACGAGGACATTTTATGAGAATTCTGATCACCAATGACGACGGCATCGCCGGAGAAGGGCTTGCCATTCTCACCGAAGCCGCGCAAAAAATAGGAGACGTCACCGTTGTTGCCCCCAAATGGGAACAGAGCGGAAAAAGTCACGCCATCGAGATTCACGAGCCGTTTGAAGTGGCCCGCATCGACTACCGCCCCGGTGTCGTCGCCTATACCGTGGACTCCACGCCGGCCGACTGTGTGCGCTATGCCTTTTGCGGTCTGCATGAGACGTTCGACCTTGTCCTGTCCGGCATCAACAAGGGGCTGAACATCGGCGAGGACATCGTGTATTCCGGCACCTGCGGGGCGGCGTTTGAAGCCGCGTACTTCGGCGTATATTCCGTTGCTCTGTCCACCGAGCCGAATGCCTTTGACGGCATTGAAGAGCATCTGGAAACCGTCTATCGATTCTTCCGCGAGCACGCTCTTCTCGACGTCCACCGGCTCTATAACGTCAATATTCCGCGAACGGTCAAGGGGATCCGCGTCACCCGGCAGGGCGGCCCCTATTACAAAGACACCTTTTCCGATGAGGGAAACGGCATGGTACTGGCGCAGGGCTATTCCGCCTATCGGGAACGCGGGGATCAAACGCTGGACACCGAGTCGGTGTTCGGCGGATATATCTCCGTCACGCCGCTTTCCGTCGGCCGTACCGACGAATCGGTGTATCAACGTCTGTCCGGTCTGAATCTGCAATAGAGCAAGGGGCTGCAAAAAAAGTCCAGACCGAAAAAGCGAAAAAGAAGCTAACCTTGGGCGATTGCCCAAGGTTTCTTTTTAAGGTAGGAAATCCTTCGGATTTCGTTTGATTTGATTCGCTTTTTCTCTTGCCGTTTTCCCGCTTGCCGTACACTCAGTACTGCCTGCGCGGGAAGAACGACAATTCTGAACATTTTTTCCGAGCCCCTATTCGTACAACTGGAACCGGCTGTAAAAAATCCGGAGATTTTTTACAGCCCGTATATATTCTCGCTTTTACAATATTTTAAATGATGTATCCGGCTCTTCCCCGTCGCGCTTTCCCTGTAAGTACAGCCAAAGGCGTTCGGAAAACAGTTTGTTTTTCAAAATGATATGGCAGGTACTGCGATTGGTCATGAAGACCAGCAACATCGAGGTAAACTGGGACCATGTCATCTCATATTTTCCGCACTCGATCAGACTGAGACGGATGCGGGAAATGCCCGTCCGGTTGCCGAATTCCGTCTGTGAGAGAAACAGATTTTTCCGGAGAGTGACCAAATTGTCGCAGAGCGCCTGTTTGGCCGCCGCTCGTTCTTCTTCCGTCAGTTCGATTCTTCCCGGCCCGTATTTCATACTCCATTCCTCCTCGGCGATTTCTATTCCGATTGTATCATGAATCCCGCCGAAATTCAAGTTGAATTTATGCCAAAGCAAGGAAAAAGCAGGGGATTTCCCTGCTTCTGGTTATTCTCCGTATGCAATGTCAAAGAGTTCCCGAATACGGTCTTCCCTCTTCTCCATGTGCAGGAAACCGAACAGGGCTTCCATGCCGGTGGCGCGGTGATATTCCACCGCCGAAGCACTCTTGGGATGCGATCCGGTATGTCCGTTCCGTCCCAGTTTATACACCGAGAGTTCTTCCTCGGTCAGCACCGGAAACAGGCGTTCCACACGTTCGCTCTGCGCCGTGGCGCAAACCAGTTTCTGCGCCGCCGCGTTCAGCCGACCCGTATCGGAAATCCCCTGCGCGATCAGTTTTTCCCGGAGCAGGAGTTCCAGCACGGCGTCTCCGATATAGGCGAGCACCAGCCCGCCCAGTCCGATCGATTCATTCATGGCTTTGCGCCTCCGGTCCGCTCTCTTCGGTCTTCTTGCGGAAAACGAGGTATTTCCCGATAAAGTAGTTGACGATCACGACGACGACCGCCGCAATGATCTTGACGGCATATTTATTGAATCCGAGCCAGTCGAACAGAACGGCCACAAAGCCCTCTTGCAACAGAAGCGTCACCACCCGGCTGCCGGCAAACGCCGCAAACTCGCCCAAAATCGGCAAGAAACCGTGCCGTTTACTCTCAAAGACCCAGACGCGGTTTGTAAAGAACGCAACCAGTACGGCCGCCGCCCACGCGATGGCATCCGCACCGTGGATCAGAAAATTCTGCTGCTCGATCGCCTCACCCCAAAGGGCGTACAGAAGAAAACTCACGCCCCAGTCGGTCAGGGTCGTCAGCCCGCCGAAAAAAACATACAGGATAAAGTGCCTGTATTTTTGAAGATGCAGTGCCGCAAGCACCCGATCGAAAATCTTTTCCAAATGTTATTCCTCCGTTTGCTTCTCTTCGGAAAGCGCGTCTATCGCCGCTTGCCACCGTTCCTCCGTCACCGTCCAATTGACGGCTTCCAAAAGCGCATTAGCAGAAAGAGTTCCCGGCAGACCGAGAAATCCGGCTAACTTCCTCCGCTTTTCTGCCGCGTTGTCGCCGCCGCAAAGCCCGATTTCGTAAAGCATCGCTTTTGTCAGAGCCATGGGCGCTTCGGCCGGGGCGTCCGTCTCCGTAAAATACGGGGAGAGAAGTTTCTTTAAAATCGCAATATCCGTTCCCTCTACGCCGAGAATCCCGGCCTTGGAGGGGACTTTTTTTCGTTTTTCCTTGCCGTAGACCTCCGGCGTATAGAGGTGGACGATTTTGTCCGGCGGCAGGATATTTTTGATATAATTCCGGATGACCAGCCCCGCCCCGTCGCTGTCGGTCAGCACGATCACGCCCTTTTTCTCCGCCAGTTTGCGGATCAGCGCGACTTTTTCCTCACTCGAAAAAACGCCGAATCCGTCCGTCGTCACGATCACCCCGCGGGCAATCGACGCCACTTTGATCTTATCGTACCGCCCCTCGACGATCAGCGGTCTGTCAAGCGTCATCATAGAAGCGACCTCGGGACATAGACGCGGGTGATCAGAATATCCAAAAGTACCCAAGGGTCGGACGGTGCGCTTTTCAGTCCCACGTCCGTCTCGACAGCCAGCCGGATCATATCTTCCAGTTTTTTCATGGGGACGGGCCGCACCGCTTGTGCATACTTTCCCGCGCTGTATTCCTTGATCTTCATGGCGGCGGCGATCTGTGAAACGGACAGCCCCTTTTCCAGTCCGGCTTTGACGCGGAGCATATCGGAAAAAATCCTGCCCAGTTTGGCGAGCACCGCGATCGGCTCTTCCCGCAGGTCGCGTGCCGTTGCCATCACCTGCACCATGTCCGTAAGGCTCCACTTCTGCGCCGCTTCGAGCATGGCAAACGGCGGAGCCTCGCTGACAGCGGCGGGACAGGCGACGGCCCGCACGTCATCGGCCGTCAGGTCTTTTTTATCCTCCCCGTGAGCATAAAAAATGAGTTTGGCGATCTCCTCGGAGAGCGTAAACATATCACAGGCGCACAGTTCGCAGAGAAGCCCGAGCGCCTCGTCGGTCGCGCGGATTTTTTCGGCGGCAAAGCGACGTCCCGCCCACGTTTTCAGTTTCTGAGGCGTCAAGGGGTCGTAGCGCACCAGCCGGGCGACTTCCGACAGTTTCTTAAACTCGGAAGAACTCTCGGTTTTATAAGTAAATTCCCATTCATTCTTCCGCAGGCAGAGGATGACCACATTACTCTCATCCGCCACGGCGAGATTATCGCAGAGAAGCCCCAAATCCGAAGCCGAAATCCCGTCGATCGGGAGATCGTGAATCTCCGTCAGCCGTTTTTCCTGCATCATGGGCAGAGAGGCCGTAGAGGACGCGAGCGCGGAAAATGCCTCGTCGCGGGACTGCGAAGCGGCCGAAAAAGAGATTTTGCTGTAATTGAAAATCTCCATGCCGGGGGCCGTCATCACGGCACGGTAGGCTTCCGACAGATCATACCGTTTCAGATAATCTTCTTCCCCGAAGAAGACGTAGGCACCGGACAGCGTATTTCCCGATATTTCGGCCGCAAGTGCCGCCCGATCCAGATATAACGCCTTATTTGCCACGTTCCCGCCTCCTCCCTTGCGATTTACCAATTATTTCCAATTTTTCCACACAGTCCACAGACTTTTCCACAGGAAAAGCCGCTTCTCATGTCGGTTTTCGTCGTTTTTTCGATCAGTACAGGGGGTACTTCTTGCAGAGATCGGTCACGCGGGCGCGAATCTCGTCCGCTTTGGTGTCAAACGCCTTGGCGGTCAGCCCAAGCAGTTTTCCGACCTCCCGCATATCGTCTTCCCGGAACCCGCGGGTGGTCACGGCCGGCGTGCCGACGCGGATACCGCTCGTCACAGATGGCTTTTCTGGATCGTTGGGAATGGCGTTCTTATTGACGGTGATGTACACCTCATCGAGTTTCTTCTCGAAATCGGCACCCGTGATACGGAGCGGACGAAGATCGACGAGCATCAGATGGTTGTCGGTTCCGCCCGAGACCAGGTCGAATCCCTGATTTTTCAGTTCCTCGGCAAGAGCCGCGGCATTACGGACGATCTGTTTCTGATAGTCTTTGAACTCCGGTTTGAGTGCCTCGCCAAAGCAGACGGCCTTGGCCGCGATGACGTGCATCAGCGGGCCGCCCTGCGTCCCCGGGAAAATGGCCTTATCAATGGCCTTGGCCAGTTCTTCACGGCACATGATCATGCCACCGCGAGGCCCGCGAAGCGTCTTATGCGTCGTGGTGGTCACAACGTCGGCATACGGCACGGGATTCGGATGCAGTCCCGCCGCCACGAGGCCGGCGATATGCGCCATATCCACCATGAAATACGCGCCGACCTCATGCGCGATGGAAGCGATCTTTTCAAAATCAATGATACGCGGATAGGCGGAAGCACCCGCCACGATCAGTTTCGGACGTTCCGAAAGAGCCGTGGCGCGGAGCGCGTCATAGTCGATATAGCCGTCGTCGTTCAGTCCGTAGGAAACGAACTGATAATAGGTGCCGGAGAGATTGACGGGACTGCCGTGGGTCAGATGCCCGCCGGAGGAAAGACCCATACCCAGCACCTTATCGCCCGGTTTGAGAAGTGCGAAATACACCGCGAGGTTCGCTTGAGCGCCACTGTGCGGCTGGACGTTGACGTGATCGGCCCCGAACAGTTTCTTGGCCCGGTCGCGTGCGATATTCTCCACCACGTCGACGCATTCGCACCCGCCGTAATAGCGTTTGGACGGATAGCCCTCGGCGTATTTGTTCGTGAGCGGACTACCCATCGCAGCGAGCACCGCTTCCGAGACGAAATTTTCGCTCGCAATCAGTTCGATGCCCCGTCTTTGACGGCCGAGTTCCGAGCGGATCGCCGCCGCGGTCTCCGCATCATAAGATTCCAAAAAAGACAAATTCTGCTCGATCATAATATCCTCCCGTTTTTCTCCGGTTTTTTCTGTTTTTTCCATTGTATCATAAAAGAGATTGACTTGCAAGAAGCGTTATTCGGCTTTCAGATACTCGGCATACGCGGCCCAGAAATAGTTGAACCGATACGCCCCGATCACCTCGGCAGGCACGTAGAAGAACGCGCCGTCCGGCAATCCTTCCAACAGCGGAAGCGTCGGGTCCATGCCGTTGACGGTGGTATTGTCCGGATTCTTGGAAAGGATATGAATCCGTTTCAGATGAGAGGCTCCGCGGAACGCGCCGTCCGAAATTGACGCGACGTTGTCCGTGACCACAAGATCGGTCAGAAGATCGCAACCGGCAAAGGCATCCGCCGCGATGCTGACGGCTCTCTTGCCGTCCACCGCTTTCGGCGTGACAAGCGACGTCTGCTTTTTGCCCTCGTCGGTCACGCCGCTGATCATTCGCACGCCGTACCGGACTTCAAAGGTAAAGAAGCGTTCGTTCTCGTCATAAGGCTCATCT
>JAGHUY010000131.1 GCA_018064545.1 Candidatus Apopatosoma intestinale
CTGTTGTAACGCCGGTCTCCGTTTCGACGCGGGGAGCGGAAAACTGGTATGCGATTACTGCGACAACGTCTATACGACGGAGCAGATGGAAGAAATCGAGACGGCGGAACTTCACGAGGCGACCGGAGACGAGACACCCGAATGGGACTCCTATCGGGGCGAAACGATGGAGGGCCTTACGGAGTACGTCTGCGAGTCCTGCGGTGCCCGTGTGACGGGCGACGAGACCACGGCGGCCACTTTCTGTGTCTACTGTGGGAATCCCGTTGTTCTCCGCGGCAAAGTGGAGGGAGAATGGAAGCCGGATTACGTGATTCCGTTCAAACTGACCGAAGAGGAAGCAAGAGAAAAATTCCGCGCTTTTTACCGGGGCAAGGCTCTTCTTCCTTCGCGGTTCAAAGAAGAGAATAATCTGGATAAAGTAAAAGGCATCTATGTGCCGTTTTGGCTTTTTGACTGCGATACGCACGCACACGCTTCTTTTGACGCCACACGCGTCACCACGTGGCGTTCCGGAGACTATCGGTACACCAAAACGTCTCATTATCTGGTGCAGAGAGAAGCCGATCTGTCGTTTGAACGGATTCCCGTCGATGCCTCGGAGAAAATGGACGACTCGTATATGGATGCGTTGGAACCGTTTCACTATGACGAGATGGTTCCGTTTGATCCCGTCTATTTCCCGGGCTTCTTTGCCGACCGGTATGACGTGTCCGACGGGGACAGCCGGCCGCGTGCCGCCGGCCGCGTTCTGGCGACGGCGGAGACGAAACTGCGGGAGACCGTGCACGGCTATGCCTCGGTCGCCCGGAAGACTTCCGGCGCACAGACAAAAAAGAGCGAGGTGCATTACGCCATGCTCCCGGTGTACGTTCTGAATACCAAGTATCGGGATAAGAACTATCTGTTCATGATGAACGGGCAGACGGGGAAGATGGTCGGCAAACTTCCGGTCTCAGCCGGACGCGTGATGGCTTTGTTCGGCGGGATCGCCGCCCTTGTCATGGCGGTCGCTCAACTGTTCATCTTTCTTCTGTGAGGTGGACGGTATGAAAAAGAAATGCTTACTTATCCTTTTAATTCTTCTTCTGACTGTCTTTTCGACTATGTCTTTTCAGGCGGGAGCAGACGCTTTTATTTCCGCACCGACCTCGCTCATCGGTCTTTCCGATCAACAAAAAGGGTATGAAACGGCCGAAAGGATATGGGAGAATAACGGAATCCGCTGCATGGTGCTGTTTATCGAAGAATCCTGTACCGAATGGGAACTGCGGCAGATGATCGACCGTCATTCCGGGGAGGAAAACGCCTTGATTCTTGCGGTCAGCACGGGGTCAAGAACGTATTATATCCAGCCGATCCGCCTGAATATTCCGGACTCTTCTTTTGACCGTATCGAATCGGCCGCGGTGGAGCATCTCCGCACGGACGATTGGAGCGGCGCGGCGCTTGCCTTTTTATCCGCTTGCGAATATGAGTTTGATTTGGCGTGGGCTTGCGGAGAAGAGCAGAATGACGTGATGGGCGCTGAGATTGTTGCCGGTGTCATCGCCATTGCCGTGGCGACGGTGATCGTCTCCGTGATGGCAGGAAAAATGAAAAAGACCGGAGCCGCCAAACACGCCAACGGTTATTTAGCCAAGGACGGTTTTCATCTGACCATGCAACGCGACGTCTATCTGTACAGCACGGTGTCCAAAGTCCGGGTAGAATCAAATTCTTCCGGTTTCCACTCCGGCGGTTCGCACGGCGGTGGACGGGGCGGCCATTTTTAACATTTGTATAAAAGGAGATTATTTATGGAAGCAACAGAACTTCTTCGGTTGGCGAATGAAGCGAGAAAGTATGCCTACGTCCCCTATTCGGGACACCGCGTCGGAGCGGCACTGCTCACCGAGAGCGGAAAAGTTTATACGGGATGCAATATCGAAAACGCGGCCTATTCTCCCGGCAACTGCGCTGAGCGAACAGCCATTTTCAAGGCGGTCAGCGAGGGGGAGAGAGAGTTTGCGGCCATCGCGGTCGTGGGCGGGAAAGACTATGAGATTTCCGAGTTCTATCCCTGTGGAATGTGCCGTCAGGTGATGGCGGAGTTCTGCGATCCGGACACGTTTCTCATCTATGCGGCGGTGCCGGGCGGGTATGAAACGTATCGTCTGAAAGAACTGCTACCGCACGG
>JAGHUY010000181.1 GCA_018064545.1 Candidatus Apopatosoma intestinale
GACGGCTATGCCGTGATCGGTAAGGGCTGTATCATCCGCGAAATCCCGGATTTCGGCCCCCGCGTTGTGACGGAAGCACGGATCACCCCGTTTGACGGGGCAGGACAATATATGGTCTGCTCGGTCTACGGGCCGCAGGGCGTCATTTGCTGTATCGTTCTGCACGGCGGGGAGATTTACGCCGCCAGCCGCGACGAAAGCGTCAAGATCGGCGATTACCGGCGGGGTGAAGAATACGCGGTCAAATTGATCTTTGACCGGGAGGCCTCCTGTTTTGACGCGTGGCTGAATTCCCGCCTCGCCGCCGAAGCGATTCCGGTCTCCGACACCGATGCCCGCGGGATCAAATTTATCGCTCATACGGGGCTTCTCGGCGTGGACGACGTCCGGATCGCCGACGACACGGAAATCTATACCTTACATGAGGACTTTTCCGCCGATTCTCCCGCCGTTTCGGCCGGAGAAAACAGCGCGGTTTCGATCGAGCCGTACCCGTTTGCCGCCGATCGCAGTCTGAAACTGACGAGCCGTACCGGAGCCGAGGCCGTCGCTTCTTACGCCATGCCCGCCCTCACCGCCGGCACCGTCGAAGTCAAAGTCAAGGTGACCGGCACCGGATTTGCGCTCGCCCCGGAACTCTCGGACGAAAAAGGAACGCCCGCTCTGCGCGTGGCGATGTTCCATAACAATCTCTACGCGACGAACGGAAACGAGTGGGTACGCCTGTCCTCGCTGACCGACTGGGCGTATTACCCCTGCGGCAACTGGATCAATATCAAAATCACGCTAAACGGAAACGGGACGTATACGCTGATGGCCGACAGCGCGGTACGCGCGAAAAACTTTGCGCTGATGAATCCCGTTTCCTCCGTCTCCCGTCTCGCGTTTTCGTGCGAAGTGAAAGACACCCTGTACGTAAACAGGATCCGCGTCTATGACGCACCCGACTTCTGCCGGATCGCCCCGATCGCCCCCGTCTTTGACGTGCGCGAGTTCGGTGCCGCAGGCGACGGAAAGACGCTCGACACCGCCGCCATCCAAAAAGCGATCGATGCGGCCGCCTATACCGGCGGAACGGTGCTCCTCTCCGGCGGGACGTTCTTCTCCGGCGAACTGTTCCTGCATAGCGACCTCACGTTTTTCGTCGACCGCGGCGCCACGCTTCTCGGTACGCAGGATCACGGGGAATATCCCTTGCAGGAGCCGGGGACGAGCCTCTGCGCCGTCCGT
>JAGHUY010000248.1 GCA_018064545.1 Candidatus Apopatosoma intestinale
AAATGATGGTTGGCCGCGTGATCTACGGAGAAAAGAAAGAAAAGAGTACGTGTCCGCCGGATGCGCCCGTAGTTTTGGAAGTTAGGGGTCTGAATCGTGGAAACGTCGTAAAGGATGTCAGCTTTCGTCTCCGGAAAGGAGAGATTCTCGGCTTTTCCGGCCTGATGGGCGCCGGCAGAACCGAGACTGCCCGTGCCGTCTACGGAGCCGACCGTCGCGATTCCGGTGAAATTCTCATCAATGGTAAAAGGGTTGATATCAAGGAACCGATTGACGCAGTCAAGAACGGCATCTGCTATCTTTCCGAGGACAGAAAGCAGTATGGGCTGATGCTCATTAAATCAGTCAAGGAAAACACCGTGCTCGCCTCTCTTGACGATTTCATCAGGAATGGCTTTATCGACGACAAAAAATCGTCCGAAGTCGCCGCCGAATACAATGACAGATTGGCCACCAAGACACCGTCCATGGAGCAGTCGCTGAGAAATCTCTCCGGCGGCAACCAGCAAAAGGTGATCGTGGCCCGTTGGCTTCTCAAAAACTCGGATATCTTTATTTTCGATGAGCCGACCCGCGGCATCGATGTCGGAGCCAAAAGTGAAATGTACCGTCTGATGGAGGATCTGGCTGCTCAGGGTAAATCCATCATCATGATCTCCTCCGAATTGCAGGAAATTCAGCGTCTATCCGATCGCGTTGTCGTCATGTGCGAGGGTCGGATCACGGGCGAACTCGATATCGCCGACGCCACACAGGAAAATATCATGGCTTTGGCTACAAAGCGGTAAGAACAGAAGGGACAGATGCAGTATGAAAAACGATAATAACAAAATATCCTTCGGCTCTCTTTTCTCGTCGATCATGAAAAACAGTGCGTTAAAACAGAATATGATCATCATTCTCGCTCTGATCGCGCTCATTGTTGTGTTCGGCATTCTGAATCCGAATTTTCTTGATAAGTATAATATTGTCAGTATGGCACAGTCGCTTGCTCCCTACGCGATCCTCGGCCTCGGCGTTACGTTCGTTATCGCGACGGGCGGCATCGATCTTTCCATCGGAACGGTCTGTATCGCCGCCTCCGTCATCGCCGGCAAACTCTATTCCGCCGGCATGGCTCTGTGGCTCACCATCCCGGTGATGATCGGCATCGGTGCCATTTTCGGTCTCATCAACGGCGTGCTGATCGCCAAATTCAAACTCCCGCCGTTCATCGCCACTCTCGGCATTATGATGCTCTCCCGCGGGCTTTCTGCTCTGCTGGTCAAGGTGCCGAATATCTTTTATCCCTCCGGCACTTGGTTCAATCAGGTATTCTCCAACTTCAAGGGCTTCCCTGTCGGCATCTTCTGGATCATTCTTCTGATGCTCGTCTCGATGTACCTGCTCTATAAGAATAAAATCGGTCGGTATATTCTCTCCATCGGCTCCAATGAAGAGGCCACCCGCCTTTCCGGTATCAATACCGACAAATACAAGATTCTCGCTTACTTAATCTGCGGCATCGGAGCCGGCATTGCCGCCATCTTCTGGTCTGCGTCCTTCGTCACGGTGGCATCCGCCACCGCCAACGGAATGGAGTTGGATGCCATCGCCGGTGTCTACATCGGCGGAACCAGTGCCGCCGGCGGTATTGCCTCTGCGGCCGGTACGGTCATCGGAAACGCCATGCTCGTCGTTATCCGAAGCGGTCTGAACTTCGCGCTCGCCCGCTTCAATCTCAATCTCAACTCCACCTATGTGACTTATGTTCTGACCGGCATCATCGTGGTCGCCGCTGTTTTGATGGAGGTTCTCAAAAGTAAAAACGCGGCCAAGGTCAAACTCGATAAGAAAAAATCTAAAACGTGAAGTTAATCTCGCAAGAGATTGATGATAAAAAAACTAAAATTGAAAGGAACAACACTATGAAAAAAGTTCTCTCCTTGGTTCTCGCTCTGGTTATGATCCTTTGCCTTTCCGCTTCTATGGTCTCCTGCGGCGGTACAGACGAAAAGACGATTGCAGTCGTAGCAAAGGGTGAATCCCATGCATTCTGGCAGGCTGTTAAGGCCGGTGCAGAAGCGGCCGGTGAAAAATATGGCTACAAGATCACTTTCCGTGGTCCCGCCAGCGAATCGGCAAAGGACCTTCCCTCTCAGATGGAAATGGTCCAGTCAGCTCTTTCCAATAATGTTTCCGGCCTTGTTCTCGCTACCATCGGTGAAGGCTATGCCTCCATGCTCGAACAGGCTTATGACAAGAAGATTCCCGTCGTTCAGTTCGACAGCGGTATCTGGAAAGCCGATGTTGACACCCTTAACAAGGATGGCAAGAACCCCATCATCTCCGCCGTTGCTACCTCCAACTACAACGCAGCCGGCGTTGCCGCTGAAAACTTCTTTGCCGCTCTGAAAGCCGACATCGCCGCTTCCTCCGGCAAATATATCATCGGTGTGATCCAGCACGACGAAACCACCACCGGTGTTGACAGAGCCAAGGGCTTTATGGATAAGTTCACGGCTCTTGCCGACGCTGATCCGTCCACTAAGGGCAAATACGAACTTGCTCTTGAAGTAAAGCCCGACGATACCAACCAGCAGTACAAGGCCGCTCTCGAAGCTCTCGTTGAGAAGCGCGCCAAGGCCGTCTTTATGTGCAATGAAGGCGTTGTAAAGCAGGTTTCCGATGCGATCGCCGCTGCCGGTGACAAGTATAACGCCGTGAAGTTCTGCGGCTACGACGCCGGAACGAAACAGATCAACTGGATGAAGGCCACCTCCGGCGCGAAGCTCGTCGGCTCCGTTGCTCAGGACTCCTTCAATATCGGCTACAACGCTGTTGAACAGTGCGTATTTGCCATCGAAGGCAAGACCGTTACTCCGAACGTTGCCATCGCAGGTGCTTGGTATCATGCCGGCAACATCGATGAAATGATCGCGAAGAACCTCGTTTACGAAGGCTAATCCGCATTTCCGGAATCAATCA
>JAGHUY010000252.1 GCA_018064545.1 Candidatus Apopatosoma intestinale
CCATCGGCATCAGTGACAACGCCACGAAAACCGCAAGTAAAAAAATGATGATTTTTTTCTTCATGATTGGTTCCTTTCCGAAAACGGCGGGCGATCCGGACACCGGATGGCTTTTCGGACGAAAAAAATCCTCGCCCACTATATTTGGTATTATTATATCATATCGGTTCTCGGAAATCAATAGATATTGTGGTTATTTTTTCCTTTTTTCTATAAAAAAACGGCCCAAAGAAGGCACTCGGGAGACATCTTTTCCGGCACCTTGCCATCGCCCTGCGCCGGAGACCGAAAACGGACGTTTTTGCCCTTTACAAACACCGGAAAACATGATATGATGAGGGGCGGGGGAAGTTTTCAGTTGTAGGGCGGGTGGCTCTGCTCCCGCCGTATGAGCCGGTGCCATTTGGGCGGCGGGAGCAAGAGCCCCCGCCCTACGAGCACGGTTATTGTTTTACCGAAGCCGGAGGCTTCGATTTCACCCGAACGGAGTGAGGATTTCACGGCGAGCAGAGTGAGCCATATCACACGCGCAGAGCGCGTATATCACTGTGAGCGAAGCGAACCTGCTCCCGCCGTTGTTTCGGTTTTCAGTTTTCAGAAAAGAGGGTTTTACCATGAAAAGAGTCATTTGCTTTCTCATTGCCGCGCTGATGCTCTGCGCGCTCTGTCTGCCCTTTGCGGCGGCGGAGGAAGTGCCGCACAACCATACGCATTACATTGACTATATCATCCGTAGCGGCAACTCAGTGCAATCGTTCGGCCTGTTTTGTGAGGACTGCGACGAGGTCGTCCACGTCAAGACCGGCGGCATCGTCATTGATTACAGCATTACATACAACGGCTGGGGCGCCGACGGCGAAGAGTCGTGGTATTTTATCGACGGGCTGGTCTCGCTGAAAGACCCGCTCCGTATCAGCGGTACGGTCAATCTGGTTCTGCTCGACGACTCGCTGTTCATCTGCGAGACGGGGCTTCATCTGATGGAGGGCGCAACGCTGAATATTTATTCCGAGCATCTTGACTACTCTCCCGACACCCGCGACAATCACATGGGTCGTCTCCGCGCCTACGCACGCGGGGATCAGGGCGTATTCGCCGCCATCGGCGGAGGATGGAAAGGCGAGGACACGACCGTGAACATCTACGGCGGGGACGTCTACGCGTTCTCCGAGGGATACGGCGCCGCCATCGGCAGCGGGTATCAGGGCAAGTCTGCCGTAAATATCTACGGCGGCAAGGTCCGCGCGTTCTCCACGGGCAGCGGCGCGGGCATCGGCAGCGGATACGACTACGCCTACGCCGCCGTGAATTTCTACGGCGGGATCACGTGGGCTTCCTCCGCCGAACACTACGCGGCATCCGTCGGATGCGGATTTTGGGAATGCCATGCCGACGTGACTTTCCACGGCGGCTACGTCTACGGCGTCCCCGTCACGGCCGATTACAGCCGCACGGCGGGCATCGTCGCCGATAACGTGACGACAACGGCAAACGGAACGCACGCCCTCGGAAACGGCGACGGTCTGTACGACGTCGCCGGTATCACACTGGCAAAACAGGCCGGATGGATCGAACAGAACGGCGGTTACGTCGGCTCCGTCCTCTCCGGCGGCACGCTGTGGATCATCGTCGGCATCGCCGCGCTCGCGGTCGCCGGTGTTGCCGTCGCGATCGTCGTGAAGAAGAAAAAGAAAGGTTAGTTTTCAGTTGTAGGGCGGGGGCTCTGCTCCCGCCGCAAAAAAACGATCTGACCTAACGGCGGGAGGTAAACCCCCGCCCTACGGTTGCCGCAAAGCGGCAAATCAGACGATAGTGTGTATATTATCAACACGGAGTGTTGCATATCATCACGCGATAGCGTGTATATCATCAACGCAAAGCGTTGCATAAGAAGCGGTGTAGCCGGAAGTATTGTGCGGGGTTCACGGCGGGAGCAGAGCCCCCGCCCTACGCGGTTGCCGCAAAGCGGCAAATCACACGATAGTGTGCATATCATCAACACGAAGTGTTGCATTTGTT
>JAGHUY010000358.1 GCA_018064545.1 Candidatus Apopatosoma intestinale
TCTCCATATACTCCGTTGCGTCATCGACGTCCAGTAAGCCGCGGTTATACAGGAGTTTGGCCAAAATATCCGAAATCGGTAAACCGTCTGTCAAAGTATCCAGAACATCGGGGTCCTGCTCCCGGACGAACCATTCTTTTTTAGAACTCATCGGACAAACTCCTTTCATTCTTATTTTTCGATCTTATTTTTCGATCGGACGATACCGTGCCATGAGGGACAACGCCAAACGAATCCCGTCAACGGACGCGCTGGTGATCCCGCCGGCATAGCCGGCGCCCTCTCCCCCGACGTAAAGATTATCAAATCCATCGGCGGTTCCCGACTCATCTCGCGGGATCCGGATCGGCGAAGATGTTCTTGTTTCCGGCCCGGTCAAAATGGCGTCGGCAGAGGAATAACCGGCAATCTTGCGGTTGAAATCCCGCAGTCCGAACGAAAGAGATTCCGACACCATAGACGGAAGAACGTCATGCAAATCCGTCATGTGGACTTTTCCGTTCATATAGGTCGGCAATACCCGTCCCGGCTCGTTCTTTGCGGTTTCTCCGAGAAAATGACCGACCGTCTCGCAGGGGGCGTGGTAGTTGCCGGAGATACGGTAGGCATTCTCTTCAATGGCTTTCTGATACGCGATCGCATTTTCGACCGTATTCCCGTAGTCCTCGGGAAGAACGGACACGGCGACAGCACAGTTGGCGTTTTGACCGTCACGCTTGTAGGAACTCATCCCGTTCGTCACGATACCGCCTCGCTGAGAAGCAGCGGCAACGACCTCACCGCCCGGACACATACAGAACGTATATATCCCGCGGCTTTCATTGTGACAGGACAGATTGTATTCCCCGGGCGGCAAAAGCGGATGCCCGGCTCTCTTTCCATACAGAGAACGGTCGATATCCTCCTGCCGGTGTTCAATGCGAACCCCGACGGAAAACGGCTTGGGAACAAGCAACAGATCGGATTCCCGTAAAAGGCCGAAAGTGTCTCTGGCACTGTGGCCGATGGCAAGAATCACCGCGCCGCAAGGAATCTCACCTTTGTTCGTGCGGATAGCCATGACAGACTGATTCCGGACGGACAGTCCGATCAGTTTTGTCTCATAGTATATGTCACCGCCCAACCGCTTGACTTCATCTTCCATACGCGAAACGACGGTGCGGAGATAGTCTGTGCCGATATGCGGCTTTGCCTGAAACAAAATGTCGCGCGGTGCGCCCATACGGGCGTATTCTTCCAAAACGTACAGTCCCTTGGGATCGCCGATCCGTGTGACCAGTTTCCCGTCAGAAAACGTCCCGGCACCACCGGCACCGAACTGGATATTGGAATCTTCGTTCAGTTCTTCCGTCTTATAAAACCGAGCAACGTCGGCTTGACGGTCGGCCACGTTTTTTCCGCGCTCGATCACGATCGGACGGTATCCGTTACGGGCTAAAAGCAATGCCGCAAACATCCCGCACGGGCCGAATCCGACGATAACCGGTCGGTCGGCCAGCGGACGATCTCCGAAAACGGGAATGATGTCCGGTTCCCTTGCGGAAACGATCCCCAGTTTTTCGGCTTTGTCTTTGGAAAAAGATCCGTCTTCGATTTCCGCCATGACCGAACAGACAAAACAGATGTCCTCTTTTTTTCGGGCATCGACGGATTTTTTATATAAATGACAGGAAGAAATTCGGCTCTTTGAAAAAAGCTTCGCAAGACGCGCTTCTGCCATGGCAAAAACGTCGTCGGTTGAAGCTTCGAGCGGGCATTTGATATTTTGAACGATTACTTTCTGCATACGGTTTTCCTGTTTACGAAACGGTTGAAAAATCCACCCAGACATATTCGGGTGAAATCGAGGTGACGGCAAATCCCTGCGGAACTTCCGCCCCGATCTTGACGGCCTGTTTTCCGGAATACCGAATCTCGGAAAAATCCAGATATATCGTAACGTCGCCGGGTTCCAGCCCGGAAATCCGCAACCGTCTTCCCTGTACAGAGACCGTGATCATCATATCATCGATCGCATAATCGAGCCCGGATTCGTCCAAAACCGCTTCATTGCGGATTTGCAGATGAGCCGTCGTATATTCCAGATTCGCCGTATGCACGGAATCGCCCGTGCTGACAGCATAAATCCAAATCAATACGGCCGCCAGAACGGAAAAAATCCGAATGACGATATCGGCTCGTTTGTCCTGCTTTACCGCATATTCATCCCGTTTATCATTCATGGAAACAACGGTCGGCTTCTGTTTCCATAAGTTCTGTATTTTTCTTCCGAACGAGTTTTCTTTTTTCATCATATTGATCCTCTGTCTCTCCGAATCCGCTAAAAAGATTTCCCGCTTTTTGCTTTTTTCTTCTTCGGTTCTTCTCCCAACAGGTAGTAGGATAATTCGTATTGCAACGTGTTCTGATCGTAATTGCGTTTCAGCTGTCCGTCAACAGCGAGTGAAATGGTTCCGGTCTCTTCGGAGACGACGATCACGACCGCATCGCTGTTTTCGCTCATGCCGATGGCCGAACGGTGACGCGTTCCGAGATCCTTGATAATATCGTCGTTGGTGGACATCGGCAAAAAACAACCTGCCGCGCAAATCCGGCCGTTCTTGATCACGACGGCCCCGTCGTGCATGGGAGCTTTGTTATAAAAAATGTTTTTCAGAAGCGAAATATTAATATCAGCGTTGATGACGGTACCAGTTTTGATAATATCGCCGAGAGGCGTCGTGCGCTCGATCACGATCAAAGCGCCCGTATATTCTTTGGAAAGTTCCGCAGCCGTCTCACAGAGGTCGGCGATCGCGGCATGACGGTTCATCTGATCCTTGGTTTCGCCGGACGGCTTGATGGTGCGGAACGGATTACCGCCCACTTTTTCAAGTCCGGAGCGAAGTTCCGGCTGAAACAGGATGATTAAAGCAATCAAGCCGACCTGCACTACGTTGGAAAGCAGGAAATTGACGGCTCTCATATCCAGAAGATCGCTCAAAAACATCGAACCGAGGATGATCAGAACACCGATGGCCAATTTCCCGGCTCGTCTGGTTCTGATAAACTTGATGATATAGTAAATCAGAATGGATACGAAAGCAATATCGATAATGTCGATCAATTTGATGGCTAAAAACTGTGCTCCGATATACTCAAAAATATTCAAAATCGATCCACACTCCCTTATGA
>JAGHUY010000343.1 GCA_018064545.1 Candidatus Apopatosoma intestinale
TCCCCATCCTCTTCCGTCAGATAGAAATGGCCGGGAGCAATGTCCGTGTATAATGTATTCTGCGTCAGTTTTTCCGTATAGGTTTCCGAAGTCGTATCATACCGGTAATAGATCGGCATGAACTCCGTTCCGTCCATGGCGCAGGCCGGACGGTCGGTCTTGACAAGGAAAGAAGAACCGGTCAGATCCGCTTCAAAAAGCGTCACAGCGTCGGTACCGAGATAAACGAGGCGCAGGATATGGACGTCCTCTTCTCTTTCCGGCTTACCCGGCGTTGTCGTCCCGGTCGTTTCCGCGGATGACGAGGTCGTTTCTGCGGGCTTAACCGTGCCGGTCGTGCCGGTCGTGCCGGTCGGTGTTGTCTCGGTCTCGGTCGTTTTTGCCGTCTCGGTAACTTTCGTGGTCTCTGAACCTTCCGTCGTCGCTGCCGTCGTCCCGGTCGTTTTTGTCGTTTCCGTGGCAGAAGAATCCGTTGTCTCTTCCGGAACTTCGGAAGCACAGCCGACGATCCCGATCACGGCAAACGCTAAGACAAGCCAAAGCGCCAATATTCGTTTCAAATTCTTTTTCACGCTAAAACACCTCTTTTGGGAACTTTCTTTTATTATAATACAAAACCGATTTTATTGCAAGAGAAACGTGAAAAAAAGACTTTTTCCGGCTCTTTCCGGAAATGGCTTGCGTTTTTTTGATGATAGACTTATAATGAAAAAAAGAAAACCGAAAAAGGATGGCATTGTCATGAAACATTATCTTCTTCCGCCCGACGGGCAGTTTTACAAGGCCAATATGCACTGTCACAGCGTTCTGTCCGACGGTCATCTGACTGTGGAACAGCTCAAAGAAATCTACAAACGCCACGGATACTCGATCGTCGCGTTCACCGATCACAACTTACTGTTTGACCATTCCGATCTGAACGACGATTCGTTCATGGCCATCACGGGCTACGAAATGGACGTCATGGACGTTCCCGGCAACCGCGCATGGAATCACACGCCTTGCACACACATCTGTTTTTATGCAAAAGACCCCCATAATACCGCCATACCGTGTTACAATCCCAAGTACGTTTTCGGCGGTCACGAGGACCTCGCCGCCGCTCAGAAGTACGTGGGCACACCCGATTATGAGCGTGATTATCACAAGGTCAATGACATGATCGCCGAGACATGCCGTCACGGGTTTATCGCTTGCTTAAACCACCCGACGTGGTCTGAGGGCGACATGGAGGAAAACCGGTGCATCAAGGGCATTTTTGCCATGGAGATCTATAACCACTCCTGCTGGGTCGGCGGATATCCGGAGATCAATCACACGTTTTACGACGACATCCTGCGCCGCGGCAACAAAATTGCCTGCATCGCGTCCGATGACAATCACGACCGTTTCCCGGAGGGACATCCGCAGTTCGACTCCTGCGGCGGGTTCATCATGATCAAGGCGAAAGAACTGAAATACGATACGATCATGAAAGCATTGGAAAACGGCGACTTTTATGCTTCCACCGGCCCCGAGATCCATGAACTCTGGACCGAGGGACCGGAGGTACATATCCGCACCTCTCCCGCGGCCAGAATCAGCCTGACCACCTACGGAAGAGCGGCAAAAACCTGCACGGGAAATACTGAGGGAGAACTCATTACCGAGGCCGTTTTCCCGGTGACGGGGCTCTACGATCGCTACTGCCGCGTCACGGTGGACGACGGACACGGCCATTTTGCCTGGACGAAAGCCTATTTCGATGCCTGTGATATGGAGCACGGGCGGTATGACGACCAACCATACCGGGGCTGATAAAAAGGCCGGACCGAAAACGAAACAGAAAGCACTTGCTGAAAAGAGAAACCCATCTCGGATCAGCAGGTGCTTTTTTATGCGATGTTGTGCCTACGGCACAGTGATGTTACTCACTTCGTTCGCAGTGATGTTATCGCCTACGGCGATAGTGATGAGTTGTGTTCCGCTATCTGAATGCGCGAAGCGCACATCACTCGGCGAAGCCGAACATCACGCACAAAATGCGCATCACGGGTTCCCCTATCACGTTCCGCGTGAGCGGAACACGTCGTTCGCCGGGTGCCCTCCGGGACACTCGGCGTATCCACCGTCTTTTTTTCATGTCTTTCACATAAACTTAATTAAATATGTTGACTTTTTGTCGAAAAATGTTTATAATTTTCATATCCGTTTTAGTAAAAAAGGAGGTTTTTGTGTTTCACAGTCAGCATAAGCAAATTGAAGAATCCATTCAGTCCGTCCAGCCGGGCACGGTCTTTGCGATCTCCGATTTTTCTCATATTTCCGTTCCCGAAACCTGCTCCAAAGTTTTGACCCGGCTATCCGAAAAAAACAAGATCGTCAAGGTTTTTCGGGGCGTCTTCTGGAAGCCGGACGGCATCCATGAAAAACCGGAACCGGACAAAGTTGCCAAGGCACTTGCCCGGAACAACCGATGGAAAGCCATTCCCTGCGGGGAGACCGTCCTCTATCTTCTCGGTCTGATCTCGCGGCTTCCCACCAAATGGACGTATGTCACAGACGGAACCTATCGCAGTTACGAATGCGGAGATTCCCTCATTGAGTTTCACCATACGACAGGCGACATCATCCACACGGTGTCGGAGAAAACCGCACTGCTCATCCAGACGCTGAAAGCCTACGGAAAAGACCGCATTTCCGACGAACTTCTGATCACCATCCATAATGCGTTCAAAATCGCGGACCCTTCCCGCATCATGGAAGAGAGCAAACTCGCGGCCGAGTGGATTTCAAACGCCGTTTCCCGGATGTTTTATATCGCCTCCAAACAATCATAGAAGACTGCCACAAAAAGGAATTTCATCATGAATACAATTACTTTGAATGCCGTGCTTTTCGCCGACATGGTGCGCGGGGGCGCCGCCCGTCTCCGTCAGAACAGAACGGTCGTCAATGACCTGAACGTTTTTCCCATTCCGGACGGAGACACCGGCGACAATATGTACATGACCATCGGGTCCGGCGTTGACTTTCTCGCCGAGGACGGTTACGAGGCGCTGAGCCGGACGGCCGACCGCGTCGCCCGCGGGATGCTTCTGGGAGCACGCGGAAATTCCGGCGTCATCCTGTCCCGGATTTTTGCCGGGATCGCCGAAGGCCTTGCCGATTGTCCAGAAGCGGACCTGTCCCGGTGGAGCCGGGCTGTTCTCTGCGGAGTCAGACAGGCCTACGCGGCCGTTCCGAAACCCGTGGAGGGAACCATTCTCAGCGTCTATAAGGACGCGGCGGAATATGCCGCTTCCCACATGGAAGACGAGGAATCGTTTGAATCGTATTTCGACTGTTTCATCGGCGAACTTCACCGGTCTCTCGCCCGCACACCGGAACTGCTTCCCGTACTGAAAGAAGCCGGCGTGGTCGACAGCGGCGGTGCGGGTTTCATCTATATTGCCGAGGGGATGAAAGCCGTTCTTTCCGGCGAACAAGCCGGGCAGACGGAAACGACGGAAAACACGAAAAAATCCGTTGACATTTCTTCATTTACCGAAGACAGCACGCTTGCTTTCGGCTATTGCACGGAGTTTCTGCTCCGTCTGCAAAAAAGCAAGGTTTCGCTTGACTGCTTTGACATGGATGCGTTCACCGCGCATCTGAACGCCATCGGAGAATCCGTCGTGGCTTTCCGCGACGGGTCGATCGTCAAGGTCCACGTGCATACGTTTCATCCCGGTGAAATACTCGACTATTGCCAGTCATTCGGAGAATTTCTGACCTTAAAAATCGAAAACATGATGCTCCAACATAACGAAGCGACCGTTCAGAATCGGTTTTCTCCCACCCGTCCGCACAAAAAATACGGAACCGTGGCTGTCGCTTCCGGGCAAGGGATCAAGGAAACGTTTTCCTCGCTCGGCGTTGACGTCGTGGTAGAGGGCGGTCAGAGCATGAATCCCTCCGCATCGGACTTCATCCGGGCGTTTGAACAGATCAACGCCGACACCATTCTGGTCTTCCCGAACAACGGCAACGTCATTCTGACGGCGGGACAGGCCGCAGACCTTTACGACAAAGCCGAGATCCGCGTGATCGGAAGCAAAACGATCGGGGAAGGCTACGCCGCCTTATCCATGCTGGATACGTCATCCGGTGACACCGACGCGATCGTTGCGGAATCCGAAGAGATCATCCGCGGCGTCATCACCGGTATGGTCTCCCGTGCCAACCGTGACACGGATTCCGACGGGATCGCGGTCAAGAACGGCGATTATATCGGATTTGCCGACGACGTCATCTATGCCGATTCCCCCGACAAAACAGAAGCCGCTCTCCTTCTCTCGGACAAACTGAACGCCGGACAATATGACGTGGTTCTTCTGCTCTGCGGAAAAGATGCCGCGTCGGAGGAAGCGCACGCCCTCTATGACACGCTTTCCGCTCGCTATCCCCGCACCGAGATCATCATGATCGACGGCGGACAGCCCATCTACGATTTTATTATGATTTTAGAATAAGGAGGCACACCCATGTATCGCATTTTTACCGACACCGATAC
>JAGHUY010000150.1 GCA_018064545.1 Candidatus Apopatosoma intestinale
TATAAATAATTGGGTTCCGCCGACGCTCGACGAGGTACGCGCCTACTGCGCCGAACGTGGGAACAAGGTCGATCCGGAAAGATGGCATTCGTTCTACGCGGCCAAGGGTTTTATGATCGGTCAGAACCGCATGGCGGACTGGCGAGCGAGCATCCGATCGTGGGAGTCGCAGAACGATCCCTCGCGCGTGGCGCGCGGGGGCGCGCAGACTTCCCCCAAAAACGAGCCGAGTTTCGACCTCGACGAGTTTTTCCATCTCGCCCTCAAAAGGGGAAAAAAGCAGGCGGGAAGCGGGGTTTCGGACGATAAGGAGGACTGATTCCGGCGGCGCGGGAAGACGTCTTTGTAATACAAATGTATAAGAAAATCGTGATACAAATGTATAAAACGAGGAGGAGCGATCAAAGAGAATCACGTTGTTTTCAGAGCGAGCGAAGAAGAAGGGCAAAGCGAGGAGTGAGGCAAGAATGAGAAGACGGGAATTTCCGGCGGCGGAGGACGTGGACGCCGGGGTGACGGACATTGTCCGGGCGGTGGTCTGCGACTACAAGCGACGGGCGAAAGAACTGAAAATCGGGCAGAAAAAGGCGGACATTTTAGACCGTTACCGGGCGTACAACGGCGCGGTCGATCTGGCGTTGGCGGGTGTGGAAGAGGGGCTTCGGCCGATCCTCTTTGACGACATCGTGCGCGGGCGGGGCTACGGGTCGAGTGAAGCGGCGGCGCTGATCTCAAAGAACGCGTACTACCGCCGCCGGCGAAAGGTGATCGCGGACACCGCACGGGAACTGATGCTGATGTAGTGAAGAGTTAGGAATTAGGAATTAGGAGTTAAGAGTGAAGAGTGAAGAGTTTTCGGAGATTATTAATAAATTTTTTTGCGCTTGCGCAAAAAACTTCCTTCATTTCTCATTCCTCACTTCTCATTCCTCACTGAAATAAACGGCGACAAAACGGAGTTACTTTTGTGATACGATACCACCGAAGATAAAAATTTATGGGGAGAATGACGAGGCATGAAGACAAAGCATAACGGCTATCGGCGCGGGCTGGGAAAGGCGATGATCGCGTACTTTTCGCGGCCGATGGAGGAAGAATTCACGGACGGCAAAGGGACGAAAAAGAAGCGGCGCACGGGCATCCCGACGATGCGGGGTTTTTGCGACGAAGAGGGCATCGACTCGGTGCGCACGCTGGCACGATTTGCCGAGGAACACCCGGCGTTCCGCCGCGACTACGAGCGGGCGCGGGAGATGGAAAAAAACGTGCTGATCGTCGGCGCGACGCTCGGAGAACTGGACGGCAGCATGGTCAAGTATCTGCTTTCGACGGAGTTTGGCGACGAGCGCATGACCGACGCCGGCGCGGCGGAGAATCTCCCCGTCACCGACGAGAGGATCGTGCGGATGATCGAACTGGCGGAAAAGAGAAAATGAGTTGTAGGGCGGGGGCTCTTGCTCCCGCCGGGTAAGGAGCCGCAAGCGGCGTATATGATCAGATTGTAGGGCGGGCGGCTCTGCTCCCGCCGTTGTTACAGTTTTCAGTTTTCAGGTTAAGGAGCCGCAAGCGGCGTATATGATCAGATTGTAGGGCGGGCGGCTCTGCTCCCGCCGGGTGTGCATATCATCAACACGGAGCAAGAACCGAAAAAGAGAGGAAAGAGTACGCAGAGCGGGCGACGCGGGATGGCACAAGCCGGAATTCGCTTTTTCTTTCGTATGGGCAGGCCCGAAAGAAAAAGCTATCAAAAAGAAAGGGCCGGTGGGGAGTTTCGCCGTGCGCGGCGACAAGGGAGGGCTTTTTTGCGAAAAAAAGCCCCCCTTGACCCCTAAAAAACGGATTGGCGCAAAAAACGGATCGGCGCAAAAAACGGATCGGCGCAAGAGGAGAATAACATTGACAGAACAAAAACCAAGAACCGAACAGGAAATGAAAGCCTATATAGAGCGGGTGATGCGGGACGAATTTGAATACTGCCGCACGCACCCGATCTACTTCATCGAAAATTACTGCGTGATCGAGGACAAGGATGCGCCGGAGGTGATCGTCCCGTTCGTGCCGTGGCCGGCGCAGAAAAAAGTTCTTCGCGAACTGTACGAGAACCGGCTCAATCTGATCCTCAAAGCCCGGCAGATGGGCATGACGTGGCTCGCCCTCTACGTGTGCGTCCACGATCTGATCTTCCAACCCGGTCACACGGTCATCGCCCTGTCGAAGACCGAAAACGACGCGAAAGAACTCGTTCGCCGCGTCGGCGTCATCGTCTCGTCGATGCCTGAGATCCTGCGTGCCGGGAATCTCACCGTCCGGCGTTCCGCCCTCGGCGTTTCCATTGCTGAGCAAAGCGGCAACCGCGTCTCCGCGTTTCAGGCCTTTTCCGCCAGCCCCTCGGCCGGGCGGTCATTTACCGCCAACATTCTGCTCCTGGATGAATGGGCCTTTCAGGAGTGGGCGGAGGAGATTTATACATCTGTATATCCTACGATCAACCGTCCTACGGGCGGCAAGATCATCGGCTTATCGACCATCAAGCGCGGCACGCTGTTTGAAAAACTCTGGACGGACGACAACGCATTCCACAAAATCTTTCTGTCGGTCTTTTCCGACCCCAGACGCACCGAGGAATGGTACATCCGCACGGCGGCCGACATGGGCGAACGCGTCAAGCAGGAATACCCCCGCACGCCGGAAGAAGCCCTCGCGGGAGCGGGCGGGTGCTTCTTCTCGGAATTTGACTACGGCATCCACACCTGCGAACCCTTTCCGATCCCGCGCCACTGGCCGGTCTACAACACGATGGACTACGGCCTTGATATGTTCGCTCACTACAAGATCGCCGTGGACGAGCAGGGAACCTGCTTTGTATTCCACGAAATCTACAAGAGTTCGCTGATCATCTCCGAGGCCGCCGAGCAGGTGCGCCGCGCCGAGGTGACGGACGACGGCGACGCGTGGTATCCGCCCAGAGAACGCCTCGCACCGCCGGATCTATGGAGCCGCTCGCCCGAGAGCGGCAAATCGAAAGCGTTTGTCTTCGGGGAGAACGGACTGCCGCTCTCCAAGAGTTCCAACGATCGGGAGGCCGGATGGCTCGCGGTCAAGGAACTGCTTCGCGTCCGAACCGGCGAGGACGGGAAAAAGACGGCACGGCTCCGCATTTTCCGCAACTGCGAAAACCTGATCCGCACGCTTTCGATGATCCTCTACGACCCGAAAAACCCGAACGACTGCGCCCGCGAGCCCCACGAGCTGACCCACGCGCCGGACGCGCTC
>JAGHUY010000200.1 GCA_018064545.1 Candidatus Apopatosoma intestinale
CCAGACGATCGGGAAGAGTCCCTTTGCCAGTTCCTCGCGCTCTCGGGAAAGCGGCATCGCGGATACGGCGTCGAACAGGGGCTTGTACTGCTCCACGTCCAGTCCCTCTTCCTCGCTTTGCCGGTATTCCACGTGAATATAGGCGGAATAGTTCTCCCACGCGTGACGGTTTTGCGGGTCGGGGGTTAAACAGAATTTTTCTTTGTTTTCCATAATGTCCTCCGGATAAAAGCAGAATTATTTTATGCGATCAGCGCGGAGCCGATCGACAGGGCAAACAGAATCTGACCGGCGTAATAGGTGGTCAGGTTGACGGCGCTCATGAGCGGGGTATCCTTTTTCCCGAACAGCATGAAAGAGAGAACGACGTCGGAAAGGAGGAATAATGCCATCCCGACGGCGATGATGGCGTAAGCCGGACTTGCAAAGGCCGTAAGCAGATAATAGACGAAAGCCGAGGCCAGAATGAACGCATAGCCCATGGCGGGGACGAGTGCGGAACCGAAGTCAAAGCGCAGAATCTTCCATTCCGTCACGGAAAGAGCACCGGCCATGACCGCGCCGACGGCACAGGCGATCAGCAGACGGGAGAGAGAAAAGCCGGAAGCGAGAATGACCGCCGCGACGACGGCGATATGTTCGAGGGCAAACGTGCCGATCCCGCCGAACAGATACCAGTCACACGCACCGGCATCGGGGATGTTGACGCCCAGCAGAATATCGCCGACCAGTCCGAGCACCAATCCGTACAAAAGAAACAGACCGGCGCGGGAAGGGCCGCCGTCCAACATACAGGCACCCAAGGCGACAAAGCAGAGAGAGGCGACGGATTTGGCGACGGCTCCGACGGCCCCGCCCTTTTTTAACTGAACGATGAGAAAGAACACGGTTGAGAGAATCGCTGACAGGAGAAAACCGAACATGGTACACCTCCGGCGTTTTTTCTTCATTATAATAAAAAAAAGGGGAAAAGTCAAGGCGCGTCCCCTTTACAAAAGGATAAAAAAACGCTATAATGGAAAAAAAGCACAGGAGGTTTCCCATGAAAGTATCCGAATCCCCCCGTGAGCGGAAGAATACGGTCTTCTTCGGACTCGGCACCATCGGGCGCGATATGTTCTACGCGTTTGAAGCGAATACTCTCCTTTATTTCCTGTCCGACGTACTCGAACTGCCGACCGCTCTTTTTCTGACGGTGAGCGGCATTCTCTCCGTTCTGCGCATCTTTGACGCGCTCAACGACCCGATCACGGGTCTGATCATCGACAACATCCGTTCCCCTTGGGGCAAATTCAAACCGGCCATTCTCGTCGGCGGCACGGCCAGCGCATTTTTCTTCCTCATCCTGTTCGGCAACGTCGGGACGGGCGCCGCGTACGTCGTGTTCTTTGCGGCCGCCTATATCCTGTGGGACATCAGTTACGGCATCAACGATATTGCCTACTGGACTCTGTTGCCCGCGCTGACCACCGATCAGAAACAGCGGGAAAAGATCGGCGCCTTTGCCCGCATCTGTGCGAACGTCGGCATGTATATCGTGATGGTCGGATGGCAACCGATCACCTCGGCTCTCGGTGATACGCCGAAAGCGTGGTTCTTCCTTGCCTCTGTCATCGCCGTTCTGTACATTGTTTTTCTGTGTTTTCCGATTTTCTTTGTCAAAGAAAGCCGCCAGTTTGCCGAAGTGCCGGAGGAAAAAACGACGCTCCGGGATATGTGGAACGCGCTCGTTCACAACGATCAACTCATGTGGACGACGCTCGCCATGGCTCTTTTCATGGTCGGGTATTGTACCACGACGGGCTTTGCGATCTATTATATGAAGTACTTGTTCGGCAACGCCGATCTCTATGCGGTTCTCGCCGGTGTCTGCGGGGTGGCTCAACTGGCGGCTCTTGTGATTTTCCCGGTCTTCTCCCGCAAGTTTGATCGCCGCAAGCTATACGGCATCGCCACGGCGATGGTGATTGTCGGTTACGTCCTGTTCGCGTTTGCCGAAGTGTCGCTTGCCCTGATCGCCGTAGCGGCGGTGATCATCTTTATCGGGCAGGCGTTTATCCAACTGCTCATGCTCATGTTCCTTGCCGATACGATCGAATACGGCCAATGGAAACTCGGCAAGCGTTCGGAATCCATCACCTTTTCGATCCAACCGCTGGTCAATAAGATCGGCGGAGCCCTTTCGACCCTGCTGATCTCCGTCTCGCTTGTCCTGTCCGGCATCAAGAGCGACCGCTCTGCCGTGGAGGAGGCCGCCAGTATCGACGCGGGCGGGAAACTGGTCGTCAAGATCGCCATGTTCGTGATCCCGCTGGTCTTTATCGTGGTGGGCTACATCATTTACCGCGTCAAATATAAGATCGACGAGGAATTTTACGGAAAAATCCTGTCTGATCTGAAAGAACGCGGAGAAATCAAAGAAACCGAAGAGGTTTAGAAAAGGAAGAAGATATGTCCAGAATTTTTGTGATCGGCAGTATCAATACCGACCTTTGCATCCGCGCTTCCTATTTCCCGAAGCAGGGGGAGACGCTGACGGGGAGCGGCTTTTTCACCGCTCGCGGCGGGAAAGGTGCCAATCAGGCGGTGGCCGCCGCGAGACTCGGCGGGGAAGTCGTCATGGGCGGCTGTGTCGGGGATGACACGTTCGGAAGAGAGGCACTGGAAGCCCTGACGGCGGACGGAGTCGATGTCTCGACGATCCGCGTCGTGCCGGGAGTGCCCACGGGGACGGCCGTTATCGTCTTGACGGACGGCGACAACCGCATTCTGCTCGATCCCGGCGCCAATGCCAGACTGACGGAAGAGGACGTTGACCGGACACTTGCAGATGCCAAACCCGGTGATATTCTGCTCGCACCGCTCGAAAATCCGATCCCCGTGATCGGCTACGCCCTGCAAAAGGGTCGTGAGCGGGGGATGTTCGTCATGCTCAATCCGGCTCCGGCCAATCGCGATATTTTGCCGTATGTTTCGTTCTGCGATCTGATCCTGCCGAACGAGACGGAAACGGAGCTACTCGGTGGGGAAACGGCTCTTCGCGCGCTCGGCACGGACGTTCTCGTCACGCTGGGCGGAAAGGGTTATTCGATCAACGGGACGGTTTTCCCGTGCCCGAAGATCACGCCGGTCGATACGACGGCGGCAGGGGATACGTTCTGCGGCGGGCTTTCCGCCGGGCTTTCTCACGGAGAAACTCTTGAAAATGCTGCCCGGTTCGGCAGCCGTGCCGCCTCGCTTGCCTGTACAAGAGCGGGTGCGCAACCGTCCATCCCGACGAAAACCGAAGTGGAAAACTGGAAATAAATAGTTTGTCGTTAAGTGGCAATGAAAAAGGAGCGTGGCGGACCACGCTCCTTTTCATATTCTTAAAACATTACGTTTGCGAAATTCTGTTTGATACGGGCAATTCAAAGTTTGATCGGATAATCCCCGTATCCCATACAGCACGAAACGCCGTTGAGTGAGAAACGCTGCATTTCCAGCGTCGCGAAAAGAACGCAAAGACACGTGTGATACATTTCATCGATTTCATAAGTCAATCCCAAGGATTCGTGCTTCGACTTTTTTTCTGTCACGATTCCCGCCACGATCAACCGATCCAAAGCGGTTCTCAATACGCTTTCGTCAAAGTCCAATTTGTTTTTCAGTTCTCCGAAACTGATGTCGCTCATGGACAGGATCGACAAACAAACGAGAATGTTGTTTTTATCGGAAAGAGGCGGCAGTATCTTCTCCGCAAATTCCACGGTTTTCCGGTCAATGTTCTCAAAAAAATCTCTTGTGACAATGGCGCCGTAGCCCTTGCCGGACAGCAGAGACAGTCCGTTTTCACTGGAAAAATGAAGCGGCTCATCATGCATGAGCGGCGTCCTGTTTTTGATATTCCATCGGCTGATCCCGTGGTGGGCGTACGCAAAAAGAGTCAACGCTTCCGCGTAGGATTCTTTGCTTTGCTGGGGATGCTCCGCTACACGGTCGAAAACCTTATTATAGATGTC
>JAGHUY010000046.1 GCA_018064545.1 Candidatus Apopatosoma intestinale
GTACGTGGGTACGGCCAGCGGGAAAACGGCGAGAGAAAACCGGATATAATAAAACGAAACCCAACAGGGTTCCCTACCAATAAAAAAGGGAATTGCTCCGCAAAGGCACCTCATCCACCACCTTCGGTGGTCCCCCTGTCTCGCTGCGGCTCGGTCACACCTCGGCTCTGACGACCATTCAGGTCGTCATTCACTCCCTCGGCGCCGCTTCGCTACCCATCTGGGGAAGGCAAGGAGACAGGAGCAATTCCCTTTGTTCTTATTTCCGTTTTTCGGTCTGCACTTTTTTAGCCAGCCGCTAATTCTTCATTAACTTTTGGCTTCTGATATCCTTTCCCGAGAAAAAGAACAGTTCAAACTCCCCAAATATCCGCGACGTGATGCGGTCGGCATACCGCGAGGAGAGTTCCTCTTTGGTGATATTCGTGCTGATGATCATGCTCTTTTCCGCGTTGAGGCGGGCATTTAAAATCTGATACAGCGTCGCCACGGAGAACGGCGTCGCCATCTCCGTACCGAGGTCGTCGAGGATCAGCAGATCGCACGCGAGATACCGTGCAGTCGGGGAATCCTCCCCCGGCGCGACCCGCCCGAAACGCTCTTTTTCAAAATCCGCAAAGACGTTTTGCGCCGTCTCATACACCACGTCGTAGCCCCCGTCGATGACGGTTTTCGCGATCGCGCTCGACAGATGCGTTTTGCCAAGCCCCGTCTTGCCCATGAAGAGCAGATTCCGCACCGGCCCGTCCGTCGAAAACGTCTCGGCAAAATCAGTCGCGGCCTCAAAATTCCGCGCCATCATCTCCCGATCCGCGCCCGTATAATACCGCAGATCGAAATTATCGAACCTCTGTTTGGCGATCAGTTTCCCAATGCCGGAACTCTCATAACCCGCCAGCACGAGCGCACGTTTCATGCAACGGCACATCGCGCCGCCGACGTAGCCCGTATCCATACAAACGTCACATTCGTAATGCACGTCGCCATAATCGGGCGAGATGCCGTGACCGCGCAGAAAATCGGCTCTCGCTTCCCTCAGTTCCCGGTTGGTCTCTTTCAGCGCCGCCATCCGATCGGCGTAGGTGGCCGGGTCTCCCTGTGCCGCCCGCAAGATACGGACACCCGTCTGTGTCAGTTCCCGGTCGATCGTCTCGATCTCCGGAAAACGCAGACGCAGTTCACCCGCGCGTTTTTCCGCCTCCTGCTTTGCCCGCAGATTTTTATCCCGGTACTCGGCGGCTATTTTCTTCATATTGTCTCTGGAAAATCCCATACTCATTCCCTCTTCTTGCCGCGTTCCAACGCCAGATTGAAAAATTCGTCGAGGTCGAAACTCGGTGCCCCGTTTCCGGTTTTTCCGGCGCCCGCGCTCTTTTCCCGCGCCGCCTCTGCCGTCGTGATGCCCTGCGCTTTCCACGATTCCAAAATCTTATTTTCATACGCAAACGACGGCCGCGTGACGTTTTTACTCCGCATCATCGTCTCATACCCCTCGGTGATCAGTTCGAGGGAATACCCCTCTTTTACCCAAGCGGTGACGATCTCTTTTTCTTTCGCCGTCAGCGCACGCTCCCCGATGCCGAAGAGTTTGCGGATCGCGTATTCGAGCGACCGTTTTTCGTCCTCGCGTTTGAAGTGCGCTTCCAGCGCCTCCACGGTATCGATCCCGTCGTCATACAGCGAGATGGCCGTCTTTTCAATATAGGAAAGCGACTTTTTCCCGATCTCCTTGCAATGGGAGACGAGGAGCAATATGTATTCGCAGTCCAGCCGCAGATGGTCGGCGAGATATGCAAAGATGCTCGCCTCCGCCGGCGTGAAACTCCCCTTTTCGAGAATGCCCTGCGCCATCGCGATCGTATCGGCAAGCCCCGCTTTCTCTCGACAGAGCCGTTCGACGTCCTCCCCGGAATAGGCGAGTGCCGACACGGTCGGCGCGTCGTCGCGATCCGACGGGCACTTCTCCGTTTTCTTGGCGCGGCTCTGGCGCGTTTCTTTGTCCGCCGCGATCACCCCGGCCCCGCGCCAGAAAGACAGAGCGCTTTCCCACTCCGTCGCCGTTACCCCGGCCCTCTCGGCGAGGTCTTCCGTCCCGTCATCCGTTCCGGCCGCCGCCAATACAAGCAGCACGCGAAGATCGGTTTCCGTCGCGTCGCGGACGTGTTCCGCGGCCCGCGCCGGCAGGGTCATGACCGCGTTTTCATAGTTCCATCTGACCTTCAAAAAGCACTCCTCCTTTCCGAATTATGAGAAAACCGTGAGAAAACCGCAAAAGCCGGTTTTCCCCATTTTTTGTTCTTTTCCCAATGACTCATTTTGATTTTCCACCGAAAAAAACAGGCAAAAAATCGTGCACTTGTCCACATTATCAACAGACTTTTCCACCGATTTTCCCGAAAAAGTCCCAAATTAAGCCGATTTTTTGTTTTTTCCGTCGAATCGGGAAAAAACGCTTTCCACACCGTGTGGAAAACTTTTCAACCGGAAAAACAGCCTCAATTTTCCCATTTATCCACCCGTATAAGATAAAAAAATCGGAGAAAATGAGAGTGCCCTTTTGTGGCATTTG
>JAGHUY010000354.1 GCA_018064545.1 Candidatus Apopatosoma intestinale
GCCACCATGGATATCGACTACATCGTATTCGGTTCCAAGAACTTTGTAGAAAACTACAAGAGCGATCTGGAAATCGCCGAAGAGAAAGTGGAAAAGATCGAACTGATCAAAGCCCCCACGAAGAACAGCTACTATGTCGGCGAGAACATCGATCTTTCCGGTCTGGAACTGAAAGCCACCTACAACGACGGCACTTCCGAAATTCTCACCAGCGTCGGTGTTGACTACAAATTTGAAGACGCCAGCGACAATTCCGTTGTCACGCTGAAATACGGTAAGGCTACCGCCACCTATTCCGTCAAGGTCATCGGTCTGGAAAAGATCGAGATCGAAACGATGCCGGAAAAGACCTCCTATAAGGTTTCCGACATTACCGACGGTTTTGTTCCCACCGGTCTGACTGCCAAGGCGACTTTCGCTGACGGCAGTACCAAGATTCTGTCTTTGGCTGAACTGACGATCATTACCGACTTTGTCGGTTCCGGCACGCAGAATGTTACGGTAAACTACCACGGTGCCAAAACTTATTTCACCATTGAACTCATCAACATTCAGAGCATTACGGTTGAGCCTTTGTCCACCCCGATCTATTTCGGAACCAAACTGACTTCCGACGATCTGAAAATCACCGTTGTTTACAGTGACGGTTCTACGGATTCCTTCGCGGATTCCAAACTCGACAAGAACTATATCACTGCCACCTACGAACCGAAGTACGGCGAGACCGATATCACGGTGACCTACGCTTCCCCGTCCCTTGCTGAGCCTCTGGAATATAAGACCACCGGCACGTATGCCAAGCCCGTCAGCCTGGAAGTCAGCAGCATCGGCGTCAAGACGGAATATGAAGTAGACGATACGTTCGATACCACCGGCCTGCAACTCTCTCTTGTCTACGAAAACGGCAAGAAGGTTAATATTAAAGTAGAAGACCTGACGAAAGAACCCGTTTATGACTTCTCTTCCGCAGGCGACACCACTGTTACGTTCAACTTTGAAGAACTCAGCGCTTCTCTCAACGTTAACGTGAAAGCAGTAGAGATCGTCACCAGATCGTCCACCAATAGATCCGGCTCCTCTGACGGTGCCCCGATCGGTTTGATCGTTGGTATCGTGGCAGCCGTTCTCGTCATCGGCGGTGTTGTGGTATTCGTAGTTTTGAAGAAAAAGAAACAGTAAAACCATCCTATAAGAAAAGCGGCGAAATTCGCCGCTTTTCCATTTCATGAAAACGGGCTGTAAAAAACCGGAAGTTTTTTACAGCCCGTTTTATTATCGGTTTTCGTTTTCCAGCCGCTTATTACGGAAATACAGGAAAATATCAAAAGAGACCATCAGAACGTTCGGGAAATAAAAATAAAACGCAAGGTTAAAATTCTGAGCCAGAATCTTCGAAACGATTCCGCAAAGATACCCAAACACGATAAAACTCATGAACCATACGCTTTTGCCCTTGGTAGAGCGGGAGCGCCACGATTTGATGATGGAGAGCGGCCACGACACGCCGAAACTGATGATCATGATGGCTTCCAGCACAGACGAAAGATGTTCCATACCATTCCTCGATTCTTATAAAAGATAGAGGAATTATACCGCTTTTTTAATGCTTTTGTCAACGGTTTTCCGGCATTTTCATGCGGAAAGAAACCATATGGTCACCGCCGTCAAACGGGAAAAAGTACTCACGGATCGGCTTGACAGTGCTGATCTCTTCTCCGTCCACCGTCAAAAGATCGGCGTCCGAAACCGATACGTTCAGATGATAGGCCGTATTCTTTTGTTTCACTTCCAAAGAAAAAGACGGGAAAAGATCGGAAAGGTGGGGAGACAGTTGAAATCCTCCCCCATGTTGGCGGTAACCGCAAAGGACTTCCAAAACCGCTCTTCTGTACCATCCGGACGCACCCGTATACCAACTCCAACCGCCGCGCCCGGGATGCGAGGAATTGGTATAGACATCGCCAGCCATCACGTACGGTTCTATCTGATACCGCCGGCAGACCTTTTCATCCCGCAGGCGAACCGAGGGATTCAGATCCATGAGCAGTTTCGTACCCGTCCGATGATCGCCGACAGCGAAAAACCCCATCGCCATCCATACGGCAGCGTGCGTATACTGTCCCCCATTTTCCCGGATACCGGCCGGATACCCTTTGATATAGCCGGGTGACTGTTCGTCGGAGACAAAGGGAGGTGTCAATAAACACACCAGTTTTTCTTCTTCCCGGTAAAGGCGATCATAGACCGCGTGCATGGCTTTTTCGGTACGTTCGTCTTTCCCGAAACAGAACGCCGCAAAAGCCTGTGCGATGCCGTCGATCGAACATTCCCCGTTCTCTTTGGCCCCCAGTTTGCTTCCGTCATCGTATATCCCGCGTAAAAACTGGCCGTTTTCATAGCAAGCCCAAACCGCTTTTATAAGTTTCTGTTCTTCTTCAAAAAAACGCTCATTTTCCGAAATCTCCCCAAACCGCGAAAAAGCCGGTTTCATAGCGCGTAAAACCAGAATGAGAAATTCTCCGAGCCATACGCTTTCGCCCCGTCCGGCGGCTCCCACGGCGTTCATACCGTCATTCCAGTCGCATTCTCCGATCAAAGGCAGACCGTGGCTTCCCATCCGTGACAAAACCAGATCGATCGCACGGATGCAGTGTCGGTAAATCGGTTCTTTCAGCCGTCCGGCCGGTACCCGCTCATACCGTTCTTTTTCCCGGTCGGTCAGAACCGGACTGCAAAGATACGGGATCGGAACGGAAAAAACAGAAGTGTCACCCGTTTTTTCGGCATACACAGCGCAGGCATACGGAAGCCACAGCATATCGTCCGAACACCGGGTACGCACACCGGCGTCTCCTCTGTCGGAATCCGACGACGGATGCCACCAATGCATCACGTCACCCTCTTCAAACTGGTGAGCCGCACATCGCATAATCTGAATTTTGGCCAGTGCCGGTTCTTCGTAGATCAGCGACAGAACGTCCTGCAACTGATCCCGATATCCATAGGCACCGCTGATCTGATAAAACCCGCTTCTGGCAAGAACGCGGGAGACTTTCGTCTGATACAAAAGCCATTCATTGACGCTGACATTCAGAAGCGGATCGCCGCTTATCAGTTGAATCCCGTTTTCCTCTTTATGCGGTTCGGTATGATCCGGTAATTCCGCTTCCGTGGCAGACAGCGTAAAGACCGTCTTTTTTTCTGTCCTGACCGTCATCGACTCCGCCACTGCCGCCATGTCATTCGTTCCGAGAACCAAATGACCGTCACTCCCGAATGCCAGTTTTTCCGTATAGATGACAGGGTGATCGTTTCCCCGTATCCCGAGGAAAAGAGACGACGGACCCCCACCGTAATCGGCCAGTTTATCCACCCGTACTTTTCCGGAAGACTCCGAAAAGCGAAGGAACCGTCCCGGAATGCCGAAATCCGGATAGACACAGTAGGCGGCTGTGCAAACAAGGGGCTTGGATTCAGTGTTCTTCAAAAAAAGAGAGATGATTTTGGCCGGATATTTTTCCTCCACACGAACCGAAACGGAATACCGGACCCGACCCGGAACAGAACCGTAATAAACGGCCTCGGAGAACCGATAATCCACGGTTTTCGCACAGGCGATCAGATCGTAATCGCAGAATCGGCTGTCTTGTAAATCCGATTCAAAAATCCGAAGAATCAGTTTTTCTCCCCGATCTTCAGTCATATTATCGGCGGTATGAGCCGTAAGCCGTCTCGTCATGGCATTTCCCATAAAGGAGAACCCGAGCGAGTTATCCGTCACCACGGTTCCCAACCCATAGCCGGACAGGACATGGCTCCACGGGATCGAAACGTGAGGTTTGTCAAAAAGAAAACCGTTTTCATGAAATACGCCGCCTCCGACGGTCTCCAAAGCGGAAACAGCCGGTTTTTCCGGCAGATCGAAAACAGACGTGATCGCCGGTCGTTTCATGGGCTCTAACAAACCGTTTTCAAAATCGAGTTGTCTTCGTTCGCTTTGCATGGCGGAAGCGGGAGAAAGACGGCAATCGGCCGATAAAACGGCGACCAGTCCGAGTCCGTTCTTTACCCGTTCGGAAAGACGGCTCTGACACAGGAAAAAGATGCCGTTATCCGAAGACAGAAAGCCGGACAGTCCCGTTTTTTCCGTCATTCGAAGCAGTCGCCTCCGGAATCGCTCATGATAAAAATCGGTCTCCTCATACAGAACGACAAGGTCGAACCGAATGCCCCGGATCGCGACGTAGCGAAACAGCAGAAGCCAATCGGCAAGAGAGATCAAGTCTCTTTCCGAATGTTCTTCCGCCTTGATCAGCACCACGGGGTTATCGCCGGATATGCCGAGCGGCCAGAGTTCTTCCCGACGGAACGGGTTCTGTGCAAAAGTCTCGGCAACAGAGCGAGGCAGTGCGTTTCCGATCTGACGCGGGCCGAAGAAAAAAGGAAGCAACAGGGATTCACACGCCATAATGTCCCGGCGGTAATCCGCGGAAAAGGCTTGCAGGCGCAGGATGTCTTCCGCCACCGCTTTTTCATTTCCCCGCTTTCGATGTGAGAGATCAAAAAGCATATCCTCTTCGTGATAGTAATAAGGAAGAGAAAACGTGACGGGTTCTCCCGGTTTCGGATAACCGGCAACAAGACGACACGCCGGGATGAGTACAGTCCCGACGCTTCCCGTCGGCCGGTACAGTGAAGCCGCCGCGATCTCATCGTCACCGTAACCGAGCGGCAAAAAGCGATCCCGCATGGTATCGTAGGCGATCCCATCTTCCTCGGAGCAAAGAATCCCCAGATAGCGAAAAGGCTTGTGGTCGTTTCTCGGCCGCCGGGAAAAAAGAAGAATGTTCTGGTCCTCGTCGAATCGGCTTTCCAAAAACAGATTTGAAAACGACCGATGCGCACAGAAAGAGGATTCCGTTTCCAAAACGGGTTCTCCGTACAGACAGACGGACGCATGACGGTACGGACCGTTGATCCGTGCGGCAAGATCAAAGATTTCCCGATTCGGGCAGACGGAAATCCGGAGCGAAAGCGTTCTTGTCAGTCCGCCGTTCCGATAGACGGCCCGGTATTCGGCAAATCCGTTTCCCGACAGAAATTCAAATTCCCCACGATGGCTGTCATGGCTTTTTCCGAGCGGAGAAACCGTATAGACTTCTCCGTCGATCAAAAACAGAACACGGAGACCGCCCCCGAGAGTAAACGGTTCAAAGTCCGAACGAAACAGAACGTCTCTGCCGTTATACAAAGCCATGTGGCCGGAGGAAGAGCAGATCACGCGGCTCTTTCCGTTGGTAAGCAACACCATTCCGGGAACCAGATAATTCGGAGTAGCCGTTTTCTCCTCATCCACGGGAGAAAAGTGCGGGCGGGGTTCTCTCGGCTCATATAGTTTCTTTCGCTTGGGCGCGGGCTTCGACTCTATGGGGAAACGCTCGCCAAGCATCTCGGAGGATGCCCGCATCAGAGGATTTCTCAAAAAGCGTTCTTGAAAACGGTTATCAAAGCACGCATTGGCGCAGGAGACGATGCTCATCCCGACGTGATGCGCCATATAACTGCGAATCACGGCATACCCTTCTCCGACACGCTTCCCGTCCATGTCAATGGCTTCATAAAACCCGTATTTTCCATAGGCTCCGAGAAGTTGCATCTCCTTGAAATTCGAAAAAACCGCATGACCGTGCGAAAGCATCAGAAAACTCGCATACGGAGCGATCACAAAACCGTCCGTCATAGCCGGGTCAAGCCCGAGTGACCGCAATCCGAACGCGTGATACTGATAATTCATGCCGTAGTCAAACAGATAATACCCGCATTCCGATACGCCGAAAAGACTTCGTTTTTTTCCGCCCACTTCCCTTGTCAACCGATTCCGGCTTTGGACGTCATACGCGAAATCCAGCGCTTCACACACGATGCCGCCTCTCGGTGACGGCAGCAGAAGTTCCGGCATAAAGAACTCAAACGCCGTACCGCTCCAAGACGCCAATCCCAAATGCGCTCCGTCCTCGACGGTAAGGCGGGACAGCGAATAATAACTTTCCGGCGGCGCGAATCGGGCGGCCACCGCGTAATAAGCCGTCGTCCGGAACTCGCTCATAAAGGTATCGTAATAAGAGTCGCTGTAACGTCCCGTTCCGACGTGATAGCCGAGAAAAAAGCACTTTTTCCTCGGACAGTAGAGTTTAGCGAAATCCGATTGCCGGATCAGATCTTCATATAAATAAACATCTTCGATCAGCTCAGAGCATTCCGAGGCGTATTCGCGAAGTCCCTCGCAAAACGCGACCATGGCCGTGACCAGATTTCCGCTGTCAACGCTGGAAATAAAGGGTTCTCCGATGACGGATAGCGTATCGGTATCATACCAGTTGTATAAATGGCCGTTCCATTTTTGCAGGATGGATAGCGTCTTTCCCGTCCGTTCCGCAAACGTGTGGAGGCTTCGGGAATCCAAAAATCCGAAATCGCGCGCGCTGAGAAGCGACAAAAGATACAGTCCGATATTCGTCGGCGAAGTCCGGCGGGCGATTCGCTCCTCGGGCAGAAACTGAATGTTATCCGGCGGCAAAAAGTGCGTTTCCGCCGTCACGTTGTCGGAAAAGAATTGCCACATATCGCGGGCATAACCGGCCAACCGCTTTTTCTTTTTTTCCGTCAAAACGACTTTTTGTTTTCTCTCGTCGGACGTGGCCGCCATCACCACGGGATAAAGAATCGACAGAACGGCGAAAAGCCGCGGGATGAGAGCCGGCACCGCAAGAAAAATCGCCCCCGTGACAAAACTCGGAAGCATCATAAAGAGGATTCCCACTTTGGTACTGCCGATCTGTTCACTTTGCGCCGCCGTCTTCCAAGCAAGCAAATATCGGTGGCTGACGGTCATCCGGTAGACCGTCAATACACTTGTGACAAAAAAAGCATACGCGTCATAGGCAAGAGAGGACAGATTCCAGAAAACGCTCGCCACGGCACGCACGCCCTGCGAAAGAACGCCGGAAAAATAACGTCCTTCGGACTTCGTTTTCCCTAAAAATACGGCGGAAGTAAAGGAAATCATCGGCCAGATGAGATACAACACCGAAAACAGTGAGAAAAGGAGCATGGCCCGGGTCCCGAAAAACGGGGAAAGAAAAAGTAAGATCAGCGAAAATAACGGGGCCGATTCCCGCACGACGTTATCCGCGATCTTATAACGGCATAAAGCGTTCATCGGGTTTTCGACCCTCGTTCCGTCCTCTCGTATGACCGTCTTCCCGGCATAGGAAAGTGCCTGAATATCTCCTCTCATCCAACGTTCTTCCCGGCTGTAATACCGGAGAGCGTCGGACGGCGTGCTGTCAATAAACGCCATACAGGAGGCGAGAGCCCCGCGAAGCAAATTGCCTTCCAAAAGGTCATGGCTCAGAATCCGTTCCGTTCGGAAAAATCCGGGAATGACCGCCGTATAAGCGTCAACATCGATCATGCCTTTTCCGCAAAAAGAGCCGGCATCAAAAACGTCTTGGTATACGTCAAAAGACGTACCGGAATAGCGATCCGTTCCGCCACCCGTAAAAAGCCATGCAAACGGCGTCCGATAGGCGGAAGATAATCCGATATTCATTTGCGGCGCAACCACCGCATGGCCGGCAACCACGGTTCTCCGCTTTCTGTCCACCACCGGACGGTTGCACGGGTGGATCATGATACCGAGCAGATCGGAGACCCCGCCGATACGGAGTTTGGTGTCTTCATCCAACGTCAGAATATACTCTGTTTTCTGTAATCTCTCTGCCCCGTCGCCGTATACCCGGATTCCCGTTTCTTTTCCGCGAAGCATCAGAGAAAGTTCCAGAATGGCGCCGCGTTTCCGCTCCCAGCCCATATATTCTCCCTCGCTTTTGCAAAAACGGCGATCTCTCGTCAGAAGAAAGAACCGGTTTCCGTATTTCCGGCAGAGCGCGTCGATTCTTTTTTGCGCATACTGACGGCACGTGGTGTCCCCCGGTTCCGTCCGTTTGTCGGATGAACGGAAATCGCCCAGAACGGCAAAGAAATAATTGTCTTCCGGGTTGGTCAGATAATAGTCTTCCAGACGGTCGAACAGAGCGGCATCGTGCTTTTCTCCGAGTAAAAGAGTGGTCAGCGTGACAAGAACCTGATGCTCTTTTAACTTTTCCGGGGATGAGATCGACGGAAGAAATCCGTTCTTCTCCTCCGCAAAAAAGCGGCGGATCATTTTTTTGGTAAACTCATAGATAGGGACGGCCGATAACAGGCAGAGGAGAATCGACGGTCCGGCGGAAAGGCCGCACAGAAATCCGAGAAGAAGGATAAACAGCGCCGTAAAGGAAAAAAGAGAGACAAAATACACGCGCCCGGACAGCGGATTATACGGAAGAAGATACTTCCCGACGTGTTCATCTTCTGCCGCCGCTTTTTCGCACAGTTCCGAGGCATAGGCGGCTTCTCCGATTCCTCTTTGCTTCGCGCCGAGAGAAATCTCGTGAAGATACTTCCGTTTTGTCTCTTCTCCGCAAAAACGGACTATGTCTGCTTTTTCATCGGCTAAAACTTGCTCGGCGGCACAAAAACGATGAAAAACGGCGTCAAAGTCCAGTTCTCTCACCCGGCGGATCGCCTCTTCGCTTCCGGAAGGAGTCCGGCCGAGAAAAACGTCGGCGGCATACTCTGAAACGGCCGCCACCACAAGACCGCTAGGCAAAAGATTCAGTGTTTCACACTCATATCCTGCCCCGGTTTTCCTCTTTTCCAAAGCCTTTTCCAGATTTTCCTGTGTCAGATTCGAGGAAACGGCACGGTATATCTCCGAAGAAAAAGTCAAAAAAGCGGCCGCTTCTTCGGCCGATTCCCCGCTTTGTTCGATTGCTTTCGCGGCTCCCATCCCATAGGCTAAAACGGCGGGAAGCGTCATGGACAAAAACCGTCCCATTTCGCCTGACTCTCTCTTTTTTTCCAGCTTGCTCAGTCGGGATAGATCGTTTCGAAAAGCCGATAGCCGAATCCGTTTGGAAAACGTGATCGGATCATATACCCGATAGCCCGGAAACCGTGCCGTCTTTTCCGTCCCGGTCATACCTACCACCCCATTTTTTCTTTTTTAATGGTAGTATGTTCCAAAAGCAAAAAAATATACAGCACTCGGCTGTATATTTTCCCGATATTACGGCGTCAGAATCCGTTCTGTGCGGTCATCGGAAAGCGTAGTCACATCCGTTCCGATAATATATCCGGCGGCCTCGCCCAATGCAACACCCGGAGGCGCGCTCTCGACACCCGCTTTATACAGTGCGCCGTGAGACCCGTATAGCCACAGCGGATACTGTTCGTTTGCGTTCCTAAAGGCCGGGAG
>JAGHUY010000300.1 GCA_018064545.1 Candidatus Apopatosoma intestinale
GAGTTATCGGTGGGCAAAATCTCGTCTCCCATACAGGCACCGTATGTGCCGATAGAACCGCAGGGAATCCCGTTCCGGTTCAGAACGTGAAAGACCATGGCGCAAATGCTGGATTTCCCTTTTGTCCCCGTAATGCCGATGATTTTGAGTTCACGCTCCGGATGATCAAAGAAGTTCGCGGAGCAAACGGCCAACGCTTTTCGGGAATCCGGGACAAGGATCTGGATAGCGTCCGATGGAAGAGAAAGCGGATATTCGCATATGAATACGCGCGCTCCCCGCCGATAGGCGTCGTCGGCATACCGATGGCCGTCTGCCGAAAAACCGCGCAGACAGAAAAAAGCGGTTCCAACGTCGGCTTTGCGGGAATCGTAGACGAGATCGGCGATCGTGATGCCGTCTATGGACGAATCCCGATAAACCGTATACTCTGTACTTTTAAGTATTTCACTGACTGTTTTCATAATCATCCTTCTGCTATGTCAGATTTATTGATAGATTGGAGAAAAACCAATGGGAGTGCCTCCACAGGACAGAATGGAGCGGAGGGCAAGAACGTGCAGGGAATCCAGAACGGGATAGGGCGAAAAAAGACTGTCGGGAATCAGCGATAATTCGGTGCAACCGAGAATCATCATATCGCATCCCCGTTCGGTCAGATGACGAATCACCGACTGTACTTGCGGAAAATCCGGCTTTCGTGCTTTTTTGATCCGATCATAGATCACGGTCATGAGAACCGATTGATCGACTTCGTCGGGGAACACGCAGGACAGTCCGTTATCCCGGCAAACTCTTTGATAGGAGAGAGAACGGACGGTTCCGTTCGTCGCCAGAATGCCGAGGCGGCAGGCTCCTTTTTGTTTTGCGTGAAACACGGTTTCTTCCACAATGTTTAATATGGGAGCACGGGAAACGGCGGAAATCTCCGGGTAGAACGTATGGGCGGTATTGCAGGGAACGGCAATGATCCCCGCGCCGACTTCATTGAGTTTTTCAATTCCTCTTTTCAAGTCCGGAAGAGGGGAGACCGGACTTTTTCCGGTAATATAGTCTGTCCTGTCCGGAGTGGTCGCCATACTCATCAAAACGATGTTCAAATGGTTCTGATCGCACTCGGCTTGGGTGTGCTCGG
>JAGHUY010000088.1 GCA_018064545.1 Candidatus Apopatosoma intestinale
TCCAGCGATTCCTCGGTCTCCGATCCGCGGCCGATCAGCCGGGCGCGGAGCAGTTCCAGACTCGGTGCCGTCACAAAGATGAGAATCGCTTCCGGCATCTGTTTTTTGATCTGCATGGCGCCGTCGATCTCAATTTCCAGTAATACGTCTTTTCCGGAGGCCAAAGCCTTTTCCACCGGGTCTTTCGGCGTTCCGTAATACTGGCCGCTCCCGCTGTATCTCGTATATTCCAGCATCCGCCCCTCGGCGATCCGGCTTTCAAAGTCCTCTTTGGAAATAAAATAATAATGGACTCCGTCCTCTTCGCCTTTCCGCGGCTGACGCGTCGTGGCCGAGACGGAGAGCAGAAATTCTCTCTTTTCCCGTGCTTTCAGCACGATAGTCCCTTTCCCGGAGCCGGACGGGCCGGATACCACGAATAAAAGTCCCCGTTTCATTCTTCCTCGTCCTCCTCGTTGTCCTGATCGGTAAGGCCGTTCAGACGGCCGGCGATGGTTTCGGGCTGGATGGCGGACAGGATGACATGATCGCTGTCCGTCAGGATCACGCTTCTGGTACGGCGCCCGCAGGATACGTCGATGACTCTCCCGCCGTCGCGGGCGTCCTGGATCAGCCGCTTGATGGGAGCGGATTCCGGACTGACAAGCGTCACGACGCGATGGGCCGCCACCATGTTGCCGAACCCGATGTTGATGAATTTCATAAAAAGACCTTCTTTCCGTTTTTCCGCTTATTCGATATTCTGAATCTGTTCGCGAATCTTTTCCAGTTCGCTCTTCATTTCGATGACCAATTTGGCAATGCGGGAATCACAGCATTTGGAACCGATGGTGTTGGTCTCCCGGTTGATCTCCTGAAGCAGGAAATCGAGTTTGCGCCCGACCGGCTCACCGGATGCGAGGATTTCGTCAAACGCCTTGAAATGGGAGTCGAGCCGCACGAGTTCCTCGTCGATGGCGATCTTATCCGCGTAAATGCCACACTCGGTCAGCAGGCGGTTTTCGTCGAGCGGGATCTCGCCGGCCAGTGCCCGGATCCGCTCGGACAGGGACGCGAATTGCTTTTCCACGTCCTCGCGGGACAGCGGCGCGATCTCGGCGGCCAGCGCCATGACGCGGGCTTTTTTCTCAGCGATGTCGGCACGCATATTTTCGCCTTCGCGTGCTCTTTCGGCGAGAAAGGCGTCCAGCGCCTCGTCCAGAACGGGCAGGACGTTCTGCCATTCGGCTTCGATATCCTCATCGGCTTTTTTGACGGAAAAAACCTCGTGATTCTGCGCCACGCGCATCAGCGTGATGTCGTTTGTAAGCCCGAACGTCTCGCCGAGTTTTTTCAGAGCATTGAGGTAACTTTCGGCATAGGCCGTATCGAGTTCGATCTCCACGCCGCCGCTTTCCAGCACGTCCACGCCGATATACACGTCGACTTTTCCGCGGGAAATTCCCTTGGCCATAATGTAATTCTTCGCCCGTTCTTCCAAAAAGCCGAAGAGTTTGGACGTCTTGACCGTACAGTCGAGATAGCGGTTGTTGACACTGCGGATTTCCACGAGAATATCGCGTCCGCCGAGTTGTTTTTTGGCACGCCCGTAAGCGGTCATGCTTCTGATCATAGAGTACCGAACCTTTCCGAGTGCATACTCATTCAT
>JAGHUY010000288.1 GCA_018064545.1 Candidatus Apopatosoma intestinale
CTCCCGAGACCACGCTTCCGTCCTGCGGAATACGCGCCCCCGGACGGATCAGCATAAAGTCTCCCACGCACAGATCGGCCGTCGGCACCTCTCTCGTCTGCCCATCCTCCGAAAGAAGCACGGCCGTGTCGGGAGCAAGCGACATCAGTTTTTCGATCGCGCCGCGTGTTTTCCGCTTGCTGCCCGCTTCAAGATTCTTTCCGAGCATCACAAGCGTCAGAACGACGGCGGAGGATTCATAATATAAGGAATGGACAAGCGACGGATCACGCGCAATGCCGTACGTCATCACGACGCTGTACAAAAACGATGCCGAACTGCCGATGGCCACCAGCGTATCCATGTTGGGTACGCGGTGCCATAGGGCTTTGAAACCGGACACGAAAAACCGCTTTCCGGCGATCAGCACCGGCACGGCGAGAAGCAGTTCCGTCAACGCCAGTCCCCACGGGTTTTCCGTCATATCGGCAAAGGGCGGCACCGGCAGAGACGAAAACCACATTTGTCCCATGCTGATATATAATAGAAACACGCTGAACACGCCTGCCACGGTCAGACGCCATAGGTCGGTGTTCTTTTCCGCCGATTTTTTCTTCTCTTTCTTTTCCTTTTTCTTTTTTTCGTCCCGCGTGATCCCGAAACCGCACTTTTCGACCGTTTGGAGGATGATATCCGGGGTGACTTTCGTTTCGTCGTAGCAACCTAGCAGTTTTCCCGTCGTCAGATTGACGTCGGCCCGCTCCATGCCGTCGAGTTTCCGCGTCACCCGCTCTACGGCGGCACTGCACGCGGCACAGGACATCCCGGTCACGGTATAGGTTTCTTCTCTCATTCGGTTCCTTTCTCCGCATATACGGTATGGGGGTATTTTCGATTCTATTGTATCACAACGGTAAGGATTGTCAAGACAGGGAGCGAAATATTCCTTCTTTGCGGGAAAATCACGAAAAAGAACGGAAATTTTGCAGGAAAGGAAGCTTTTTCCTCTATTTCCTTTTTAATTTTCAAAAAATAAAAAAAGTTATTGACAAACGGTTGAAAAATGGGTATGATAGTAACATAGTTTCAAAAGCGATGAACGAGACCAGTACGACACGGTGTCAGCGCAGAGAGAGTTGCCGGTTGGTGTAAGGCAACGGCGCACCTGTCCGAATACCCTCGGGAGCCGTGCGCCGAACATTCAGTAGGTGGCAACGGGTACGACCGTTATATCGTCGGTGCGTATGATGGTACGCCGGTGAGGTCATGTGCGTGAGCACATGGCGAAGTAAGGTGGTAACGCTAAATAATTCCGCCCTTGCAGATTTGCAAGGGCGATTTTTATTTATAAAAACAAAAAAGAGAGGAACCCAATTATGAAAACATTGAAAAAAATAATGGCATTCGTTCTGATTGCCACGATGCTCTGCTCGCTCGCCGCTTGCGGTAATACGGGCAAGTATAAAGTCGGTGTCTGCCAGTTTGCCGCTTTTGACGCGCTGGACGACGCCACCAGAGGATTCAGGGATGCCGTCATCGAAGCACTCGGTGAGGGGAACGTCACGTTCTTCGAGCAGAACGCGCAGGGCGATATGACCGTCTGCGGCACGATCATCAACGATTTCGTGTCCCGTAACGTCGATCTGATCATGGCCAACGCCACGCCGGCCGTTCAGCAGGCCTATAACGCCACCACGAAGATTCCGATCCTCGGCACGTCCGTAACCGAATACGGCGTCGCGATGAATATCCCGAATTTCAGCGGTGTGACCGGTATCAACGTCTCCGGCACCTCCGACCTCGCGCCGCTCGACACCCAGGCGCAGATGATCCTCGACTGGTTCCCGAACGCGAAGAAGGTCGGCCTGCTTTACTGCTCTGCCGAGGCCAACTCCCTGTATCAAGTCAGCGTAGTCAAGGCATATCTCGAAAGCAAGGGCATTACCTGCACCGAGTACAAATTCTCCGACTCCAACGACGTCGCGCAGATCACCGAAAAAGCGGCCGCTGACAGCGACGCGATCTACGTTCCCACCGACAATACCGCCGCCTCCTGTGCGCAGACGATCCGCAACATCGTTCTGGAAAAGAAAGTGCCCGTCATCGCCGGTGAGGGTGCTGTCTGCAAGGCGTTCGGCGTTGCCACGCTTTCCATCAGCTACTACGAGCTCGGCCGCATCACCGGTGAGATGGCCGTCAAAGTCCTCCGCGGCGAAGCGCGGATCGAAGAAATGGCCATTGAATACGACACGAACCCCGTGCTGGTTTACAACCCTGAGATCTGCGAAGCCCTCGGCCTCAAACCTCTTGCCGGCTATAAAGCCATCGACTGATTTTTAGGAGAATAAAAAGCATTATGGATTTCATTCTCAGCTTACTCGGCACGTTGCCGGGTGCCGTGGCACAGGGCCTCGTATGGGGCATCATGGCCATCGGCGTTTACATCACCTATAAGATTCTCGACATCGCCGATCTGACCGTGGACGGTTCCATGGTCACGGGCGCGGCCGTCTGCGCCATGCTGACGATTAACGGCGTGAACATTTGGCTTGCCATGCTGATTGCGACGCTCGTCGGCATGATCGCAGGGCTTCTCACGGGTGTTTTCCACACCGCGCTCGGCATCCCCGCGATTCTCTCCGGGATTCTGACGCAACTGATTCTGTGGTCGGTCAACCTGAAAATCATGGGTAAGGCCAATCAAGCCCTCCCCGCCCGCGATTATCCCGTCATCGTCACGCAACTGGAAAAAGGCAAAAGTATTTTGATGCTCGTCCTTATCACGGCGGCCGTGATCGGCGTTCTCTATTGGTTCTTCGGGACGGAGATCGGCGCGTCGCTCCGTGCTACGGGCAACAACCCCGGCATGAGCCGCGCACAGGGAATCAATACCGAATGGAATAAGATCCTCGGTCTGATGATCTCCAACGGGATCGTCGCTCTGTCCGGTGCTCTGCTGACACAGTACCTCGGACTCGCCGACATCAATATGGGACGCGGTGCCATCGTCATCGGCCTTGCCTCCGTCATCATCGGAGGTGCCCTGTTCGGCAAATTCTGCCGCAATTTTGCCTATCGGCTTGCCTGTGTGGCCCTCGGCGGCATCGTCTATTACATCGTCTATCAGCTCGTCGTCTTTATCGGACTGGATACCGATCTGCTCAAAATGCTCTCGGCGATCGTCGTGGCCGTCTTCCTCGGCGTCCCGCATCTGAAAGCCAAACTGATGAGCGGCAAAAAGAAGAAGGAGGCGGAAAACCATGCTTGAACTTCGTAATGTTTCCAAAACCTTCAACGCCGGGACCGTTAACGAAAAGTTAGCCCTTGATCACATTGATCTGACGCTGAACGACGGCGATTTTGTCACCGTCATCGGCGGAAACGGCGCCGGAAAGTCCACCATGCTCAACGCCATCGCCGGCGTATGGAAGCCGGATACCGGTTCCATCGTCATCGACGGTGTAGACGTGACGAATATGCCGGAATATAAGCGGGCCGCGTTCCTCGGCCGTGTATTCCAGGACCCGATGCTCGGCACCGCTGCCGATATGGAGATCGGTGAGAACCTCGCACTCGCCGCCCGCAGAGGCAGAAAACGCACCCTGCATTGGAACCACTCACAGGCCGAATACGATGTCTACCGCGAACAACTCACCGACCTCGGGCTGGGACTGGAAGACCGCATGAGCAGTAAAGTCGGACTGCTCTCCGGCGGTCAGCGTCAAGCCGTCACCCTGCTCATGGCGACACTTCGCCATCCGCAACTGCTCTTACTCGACGAGCACACGGCGGCACTCGATCCCGCCACAGCAGAAAAGGTCATGAATCTGACGGATTCCATCGTAACGGGAACGCACTTGACCGCCTTGATGGTCACGCACAATATGCAGAACGCCATCACCTACGGCAACCGTCTGATCATGATGAGCGCCGGCAAGATCATTCTCGATATCGCCGGTGAGGAAAAGAAAAGACTGACGATCGAGGACCTGCTCCGCAAGTTCCGCGAACTGGGGGGCGCACAGATGCCGACCGACCGCATGATTTTGGGATAACGCAAAAGGGCTTTGACAAAGTGTCAAAGCCCTTTTCCTTTTTTGGCAATCCTTTACGGATTGTTCATACCCCTTTCATATTTTCACTTTATACTGCATATATCCAAATATTTCGATCAAAACAGAAAGGGACAGAAATGAAAAAGAATCTCAAATCACTGCTTTCTCTTGGGATATTGACTTCTTTGCTTCTTCTCCTTGTATCCTGCGGAAACGAAAAAGCCCCGGACGGGGTTACCGTCGGCAATGCCCGATCCGAATACCCGGATGCCTCCTTAATCGTCCTTTCCAACCATAACGCAACGCTGAACGGTGTGAAAGTCGAAACCTATGATTACACATGGCATTGCGATCCGACAGCCGTCCATACCGACGTCAAGAACGCTCCGGCCGAATACTACACCGGCATCAAACTCGAAATCGATGCGGCCGTCTATATCGACAGCGATCTTCCCTATATGCCCATGCTGGATACCGCGGATTTCCGGGCTGTCAACTACGACGGCGAGACCGAATGGGCTTACTATTATGCTGACGGCAAGAACGACGACTATATTTTCGTCACGTTGCCGCACCTCGGTTCTTCCCTGCCCACCGGCATGATGCACACGGAAGCGGAGGCCGCGGAGAATCGGGTTCTCCATATCACAAAAGCGGGAACCTATATTTTGGAGGGAACGTGGCACGGACAGATCAACGTTGATCTCGGCGAAGAAGCGTTCACCGACGAAAACGCCAAAGTCACGCTGATCCTCAACGGGATCAACGTTACCTGCTCGGCTGCCCCGGGTCTTGTCTTTGCCAACGTCTATGAATGCGACAACGGGTGGGAAGACCGGGACACCCATTCCAATCAGGTGAGCACCGATGGTGCCGGAGCCGTTGTCATCTTAGCGGACGGATCATCCAACTTTGTCACCGGTCAGAATATCTATCGGATGCTCAAAACGAAATATAAGGACGCGGAAAGCACGGTGGGCGTGCCGACGCAGAAAAAAGTCCGGAAACTGGATGCCGCTTTCTATTCCTGCATGACGATGCAGATAGGCGGCGGTAGCAAAGGCTCCGGTAAACTGGTCGTGACTTCCGGTTTTGAGGGGCTGGACAGCGAACTACATCTGGCCGTGTGCGGCGGAAACGTCACCGTCAATTCCCAGGATGACGGAATCAACGTCAATGAAGATAACGTATCCGTCTTTTTCATGAACGGCGGAACCGTCACGCTCAATCCGGCACAGGGTGCCGAGGGAGACGGCATTGATTCCAACGGATATATCGTCATAAACGGCGGTACGCTCTCGATAAACGGCGTCACAGCACCCGATAGTGCGCTGGATTCCGAAGACGGCATCACCTATACCGGCGGTACGGTCATCATCGACGGCAAAACGCAGTCCTATACGCCGGGGAGCACGTTCCGCGAAAGCGGAAACGGCGGTTTCCCCGGAATGGGCGGCAGAGACGACCGAGGCGGTTTTCCCGGAGGTCCCGGCGGAAATGGCGGACGACCACCCGAACCGCCTGACGGACAGCGCTTTGACGGGAGCGGCCAACCGCCCGAACCGCCGGACGGACAGCACTTTGACGAAAGCGGCCAACCGCCCGAACTCCCCGGCGGTCAGATGCCCGGCGGCAATCAGCCGCAACCGCCGCAATAACGATAAAAACCGTCTGCGAAACGGGCGTACAACTTAGGGATTTTTCCGCCGCACGACCGACAAAAAATATGTTGGTGTAGGAATTGCCAACACTATTTGCAG